>NZ_JBEUTW010000333.1:0-1280 GCF_040492675.1 Bacillus sp. AP50 | reverse complement strand
TGGTTGGCTAAAATTTAAGACATGGGAAGGCGACAAGTGGATGAATCCTACGTCTGAACAAATTACTGTCAACAAAACGATTTATGCATATAATGAGCCTTCATTTAATGCAAAGAAAGCAAATTATGGAGAACCATTTAACCCACAAAATTGGGGAGTAGTAGAAAAAAAAGAAAATGGCTGGATGAAGGTAAGTACTTATGAAGGTTATAAGTGGATCAATCCAGATGGAGAAGAAAGGTTCATAAACAAATCATTCTATGCGTATAATGAGGCTTCATTTAATGCAGCTAAAGCAAACGCTGGAGCATTATATAGTCCACAAAATTTTAGAGTTGTGGATGGGACACCTAGTGGATGGTTGAAGGTTAAAACATGGGAAGGCGAGAAATGGCTGAATCTAGATGGAGAAGAAAGATTCATAAACAAATCATTCTATGCGTATAACGAGCCTTCATTTAGTTCAGGCAAAGCAAACGCCGGAGCATTATATAGTCCGCAGAATTTTAGAATAATAGATGGGACAACTAGTGGTTGGTTAAAGATTAAAACATGGGAAGGCGACAAGTGGATGAATCCGCATGAAACAGATTCGGGTTCTTCTAAATATCAAATGCCTATCAAAAATCCAAATGTTAGCTCATGGTATGGAAGTCGTTGGGGGACAGTGCATAAAGGTATTGATTTCTCAGCGGCAAAGGGTACACCAATAATGGCATCTAAATCAGGAACTGTAGAATTTGCTGGTTTTGGTGTAAGAGGTCAAGGATTTGGTGGATATGGAAATGCAGTGGTTATTAGGCATGAAGACGGACTTTGGACATTATACGGTCATATGGACTCAATTTTAACTACTGTAGGGGCACATGTACAACAAGGTCAAGTAATAGGAAAAGTAGGTAGTACAGGCGATTCTACTGGGAATCATCTGCACTTCGAAATTAAGAATCAGTATATAGGTGGACAAGTAGATCCAAAACCATATTTACCATTTTAATAAACATTAAGTTTGAATAATTAATATACGATAAGAATAATTTATTTATTGCATATTTAATAAAAGGACAGTTATCTAAGGATAGCTGTCCTTTTATAATTTATGGAATGGATTACTCGTGGGTACCGTGATTGTCATTTTATTGGAACAGTTTTGGAAAGAGTAAAGTATTTATATGCTTTTTCATTTAGAAGAAAATAAAGAATGAAAATCAGCATTTGGAAATATTTTAAAATATCTTGATATAAACCTATGTATTTTGTAATATATAGGTATATTGTTA
>NZ_JBEUTW010000332.1:0-9177 GCF_040492675.1 Bacillus sp. AP50 | reverse complement strand
GGTGTAACTCTCTTCGAAAATTAGAAAATTAGAATCGAACAGATTCCTCATTCTTACTTTTAGGATTCAAAACTGTGCTATTTTTATTTCTATTAAAAATAAAATAAGAAAGTATGATAAGAACAGTAACAAACATTGTTAAAAGTGCTTGTGAACGTAAAGTATCAATTGCGAACATCGCAACTAAAACTGCTATAATAGCAACAATTGTAACATACGTTACATACGGAAAAAGCCACATTTTCACTTTCAAATTTTGTTGTTCCACTTTCCCCATTTTTTTACGCATCTTTAAATGCGAAACTGCAATAACGAGATAAACTAGTAACGCAATCCCGCCAGATGCATTCACTAAAAACAAAAAGACTTTATCTGGAGAAATGTAACTAAACACAACGCCAATATAAGCGAAGAAAGTTCCAAATAAAACGGCCCGAACTGGAACACCACTACTGTTCAATTTCAAAAACGCCTTTGGAGCATCTCCTCTTTCTGCCATCGAAAAAAGCATTCTTGAGTTTGTATATAAACCCGAATTTAAACAAGAGAGTACAGCTGTTAAAACGATAAAATTCATAATTTGTGCCGCAGCTGGTATTCCTATATGTTCCAATACAGCTACAAATGGACTTTTTAATATGTTTGCTGAATTCCATGGCAGTAGCGTAACAACTACCGCTATAGACCCAATAAAAAATACAAGAATACGCCAAATCACACTGTTTGTTGCTGTTTTTACTGCTTTTACAGGTTCTGCAGATTCACCTGCGGCTACCGCTACAATTTCTGATCCCATAAATGAAAATATAACGACAGTAATTCCAAGCAGTACCGAACTTATACCGTTTGGCATAAATCCACCTTGTCCAATTAAATTCGAAGTGCCGGGTGCTTCTGTTCCTGGAACAAATCCTAAAATAACAGCAAGACCTAGACAAAGGAACAAAACAATACTTATTACTTTAATAAAAGAAAACCAATATTCAAACTCTCCAAATGATTTCACCGAAAAAACGTTCGTCAGCGTTAATAAAATTGTTAATATTAAACTTAATAACCAAAGCGGTATTTGTGGAATCCAATATTGGATAATACCAGCACCTGCTGTGGCTTCTATTGCAATAACAATTACCCAAAAAAACCAGTATAACCAGCCTATTGTATAACCCGCCCAAGGACCAATCGCTTCTCTTGCATACGTTGCAAATGAACCACTTGTCGGATTAACAGCTGCCATTTCTCCTAGCATTCTCATGACGAAAATGACTAGAAGTCCTGCTAATGCATATGAAACGATAGAACCTGGTCCTGCCGAATGTACAACTGCACCACTTCCAACAAACAAACCAGCCCCTATTACACCGCCAATTGAAATCATTGTAATGTGGCGTATTTTGAGGTCTTTCTTTAGATTTTTATCCAAATCTTGTACATCCCCTTCCAAACTAAATTTTGAAATTTATGTAAGAGTACTGTGCGAAAGATTTTGTCCTATACTTTAAAATATATCAAAATATTCTGAATTCAACAATTAAAATTCAACCTCCTTCAAAAATTATTACATTAGGTTTAATACTTTCCCATACACAATTGTTGAGAAAATTATAGTCCCTTTACAAAAGAAAGAATTTTCAGATATTATTAAATAAACAAGATTATACATCTAGACAACTTTTTGTATAGGAGTGTTGATATGTTAAACAAGTTCAAATTTTTTTGTTGTATTTTAGTAATGTTCTTACTTCTACCGTTATCCCCTTTCCAAGCACAAGCAGCAAACAATTTAGGTTCAAAATTACTCGTTGGATACTGGCATAATTTTGATAACGGTACTGGCATTATTAAATTAAAAGACGTTTCACCAAAATGGGATGTAATCAATGTATCTTTTGGTGAAACTGGTGGTGATCGTTCCACTGTTGAATTTTCTCCTGTGTATGGTACAGATGCAGAATTCAAATCAGATATTTCTTATTTAAAAAGTAAAGGAAAGAAAGTAGTTCTTTCAATAGGTGGACAAAATGGGGTCGTTTTACTTCCTGACAATGCCGCTAAGGATCGTTTTATTAATTCCATACAATCTCTGATCGATAAATACGGTTTTGACGGAATAGATATTGACCTTGAATCAGGTATTTACTTAAACGGAAATGACACTAACTTCAAAAACCCAACTACCCCTCAAATCGTAAATCTTATTTCAGCTATTCGAACAATCTCAGATCATTATGGTCCAGATTTTCTATTAAGCATGGCCCCTGAAACAGCTTATGTTCAAGGCGGATATAGCGCATATGGAAGCATATGGGGTGCATATTTACCAATTATTTACGGAGTGAAAGATAAACTAACATACATTCACGTTCAACACTACAACGCTGGTAGCGGGATTGGAATGGACGGTAATAACTACAATCAAGGTACTGCAGACTACGAGGTCGCTATGGCAGATATGCTCTTACATGGTTTTCCTGTAGGTGGTAATGCAAATAACATTTTCCCAGCTCTTCGTTCAGATCAAGTCATGATTGGGCTTCCAGCAGCACCAGCGGCAGCTCCAAGTGGTGGATACATTTCGCCAACTGAAATGAAAAAAGCTTTAAATTATATCATTAAAGGAGTTCCATTCGGAGGAAAGTATAAACTTTCTAACCAGAGTGGCTATCCTGCATTCCGCGGCCTAATGTCTTGGTCTATTAATTGGGATGCAAAAAACAACTTTGAATTCTCTAGTAACTATAGAACATATTTTGATGGTCTTTCCTTGCAAAAATAACAAAGTAAAACTATAATTAGCCCTCATCAATCGGACATTTATGGGCAATCAATGCAGGATAAAAACAACAATAGGTCCCTTTATAGGTCCTATTGTTGTTTTTTACTTATGAAAATTACTTTGTCACATCTAAAGTTTTAAGAAACTCTTTTCCATCGACCAACATCGCACGTTCCTTGGAATCATATTGTTAAATATTCTAGTTACTATTTTGCTTCAACACAAAAATTGAAAGTTCAGGTACACTACAAAATCTAACAGGCATCCTAGTAGTCCCAATGCCACGATTTACATATAAATATAACGGCTTACTCTTCCCCTCTACTTCATACATACCTTCAACGTAGTGCTCAGCTAGTTTGGTAGTAATTAACGGACCTACAAAAGGAATTTGGACTTGTCCTCCGTGACTATGTCCTGACAGTTGAAGATCAACTGGGTAACGATTTATTTTGGTTACAACATCCGGCTCATGTACTAATAACATGTTGAAATCATTTTGTTTCAAGTTTTTTAAAGTTGAATCTATTTGCGGCTTCCCTAATAGAAAATCATCCAAACCTGATATTATAATATATTTGCCGTTTTCCACTTTAATTTTCTGTACTTCATTTACTAATACAGAAAAACCAGCTTCTTCCATATATTTTTTGTAAAATAAACTACCGCCCCCGCCCCTATCATGATTCCCAAACACAGCATATTTCCCTAAGGGAGCGTAAATTTTCTGCAAAATAACCTTCGCTTCTTCTCTTTCCGCACTATAAGACCCAAATTTATCTATTAAATCTCCGGTAAAAACTACTATATCTGGATGTAATTCATTCATCTTCTCCACTAAATGTTCAAGTTGTTTCAGTGTAAACTCTGGTCCTAAATGTACATCTGAAAACTGCAATATTTTTTTATTATTAAACTCTTTAGGAATTGTAGAAGCTTCTATTTCATTCCACGTAACTGTTACTAGTTTTCGTTCTATTTCTGTCGCATAATAATACAAACTTACTGGTATCATTAATATACTTATAAAACTAATAATAAATATCTTTACGATTGATTTTTTTCGTTCTTTTTTTACATGATTCGTATTCATGTTTTCACCTCTAGAAACACTTTAAATCCTTATTGTTACATTCATGTGACAACATGAACAATGTTATCAATATGTAATTCCCTCTCTATTCACTTTGACAATTTTATACAGAAGTCATAACATATTTTTATAATACATAGATTTTCGAAATTTTTTCTATTCATTCCATCATTTTATTACGGAGGGGTTATTCATGTCTGTATTTACACCAGAAGAAATTACGGAACTTGCTGCTAATTCCGGAAGAAAAAAAGCTCATTTATCATTACTCCCTATGTTAATTCTCGGTTTTTTTGGCGGTGCTTTTATAGCATTAGGGTATTTACTCGATATTCATGTTATTGGAACAATGCCAAAGGCTTGGGGATCATTTACTAGTTTTCTAGGCGCTGCTGTATTCCCTATTGGCCTTATTCTCGTTATTCTTGCAGGCGGTGAACTAGTAACTGGTAACATGATGACAGTTTCTATGGCCTGGCTTCAAAAGAAAATTACTTTATTTTATTTCATACGAAATTTAGTTATTGTTACATTTAGCAATTTCATAGGGGCTGTATTTGTAGCCTACTTTTTCGGTCATATCGTTGGCTTAACTGAAGGAGCTTTTTTAGCAAAAACTATTTCTATCGCTCAAGCGAAACTACAAGATACACCATTGCAAGCATTTATTTCTGCAATCGGATGTAATTGGCTCGTTTGTTTAGCTGTTTGGCTCAGTATGGGAAGTAAAGAATTTATCGGAAAGATTATCGGTATTTGGTTCCCGGTTATGACTTTTGTTGCGATTGGATTTCAACACGTTGTAGCCAATATGTTTGTCATCCCAGCCGCCATTTTTGCCGGTCATTTCACTTGGGCTGAATATTTTCCAAACTTTATTTTTGTTTTCTTTGGAAATTTAGTAGGAGGTATGTTATTTGTAGCACTACCTTACTTCATATCTTATAATAAGAAACTACCTGCTCATCAAGAGAAGACTGAAATGAAGAACAAATCTCTGTCCGCTTAAATGGAATGTCTATAAAGTGCCCTAAAAAATATTACAAATTTCATTTTTTTTGCGAATATATGTACGTACACTTGTTCTCGAATGTTTTATACGTTATAATAACAACTTAAATAGCATTATTTACATATGAGGTGAAAAACATGAACAAAACAGAATTAATTAAAAACGTAGCACAAAATGCTGAGATTTCTCAAAAAGAAGCTACTGTAGTTGTACAAACTGTAGTAGAATCAATCACTAACACTTTAGCTGCTGGTGAAAAAGTACAACTTATCGGATTCGGTACATTCGAAGTTCGTGAAAGAGCTGCTCGTACAGGCCGTAACCCACAAACTGGTGAAGAAATGCAAATCGCAGCTTCTAAAGTACCTGCTTTCAAAGCTGGTAAAGAACTAAAAGAAGCTGTAAAATAATGAAAAATATCCTTCTCATTTATGAGAAGGATATTTTTTTCATAACATAATTAATAAAAATCTGACCATTATGTTGTTTCTTTTGTTCTTTTATGCAAATAAAACCTTTACTTTCAAAAAAAGGTTTTGCGGTAATGCTCGCCTCTGTATATATCTCCCTATGCCCTAGGTTCACTGCTTCTTTTTCTAACTTCTGTAGTATGTATGAAGCGACTCTTTTCCCTTGATAATCTTTATGCGTAAATAAACGATCTACGTAACGATCATCGTTATAATCCCCAAACCCCACAATCACACCTTTATGATCCGCTACATAGCTAATATTCTTTTCTAAAGACTGTAACCAATTTTCTCTATCTAGTCGCTCCGGTGCCCACGCCTGTAGCTGTAACTCATTATAATCTTTTGCATTAACCGTATGAACTGTTTCATAGAACAATTGTAATACTTGATCTAAATCTTCTTTCTGGAATGTTCTAATTATAATATCTTTTAACATATATAAGTCTCCTTACGAAACTACCTCTTAACTTTTCTACTACATACGATTCTATATTTCTGCTTTATTATATCGTTTTAATTTCTATACGAACAAAAAAACAATACTTATTCAAAGTATTGTTTTTTAATTCTATTCAATTACTTAATGTAGCTCTTTAAGATTTTAATTTAACTCTTTGTAATCGTAATGCATTTAATACAACGGATACAGAACTAAATGCCATCGCTGCTCCAGCAACCCAAGGGGCTAAGAAACCTAATGCCGCAATTGGAATTCCTAACGCGTTATAAGCTAATGCCCAGAATAAATTTTGTTTAATATTTCTTATCGTCATTTTACTCATAAAGATCGCATCAGCAATACTATTTAAGTCACCGCGGATTAACGTTATATCCGCTGCTTCCATCGCTACATCCGTTCCCGTTCCAATTGCCATACCAATGTTCGCTGTAGCAAGAGCAGGAGCATCATTTATCCCGTCTCCAACCATCGCTACTTTCTTACCATTTGCTTGCAGTTTTTTCACTTCTTCTGCTTTTCCTTCTGGCAATACTTCTGCAATTACGTGATCAATACCAACTTGCTTTGCAATTGCCTGAGCAGTTTGTGTATTATCTCCTGTAATCATCACAACGTCTAGACCCATTTTTTTCAGTCTTGCGATAGCTGCTTTTGAAGTATCTTTTACAGTATCTGCAACGGCAACTATACCAGCATATTCTTTATCGATTGCAATAAGCATTGCTGTTTTTCCTTCTCGTTCTAGCGCTTCCATTGATTTAGAAACTTCTTCAATATCAATATTGAATTTCTTCATTAATCGACGTGTACCAATTAATAAGTGTTTTCCTTCTACAACTGATTCGATACCAAATCCCGGAATCGCTTCAAACGTTTCTGAACTTGGGATATCAATTTTCTTTTCTTTAATTCCTTCTACAATCGCTTCTGCAAGTGGATGTTCAGAATTTCTTTCTGCTGCCCCTACTAATCTAAGCAGTTCATTTTCATTGAATCCATCTGCTACAATTACATCTGTTAACACCGGCTTCCCATTTGTCACTGTACCCGTTTTATCTAAAATAACCGTATCTAATCGGTGCGTTGCTTCTAAATGCTCTCCACCTTTAAATAAAATACCATACTCTGCTGATCTTCCTGATCCTGCCATAATAGATGTAGGCGTTGCAAGACCTAATGCACATGGACAAGCGATAACAAGTACTGCTATCATTTTCTCAAGTGCTCCGCCAAAATCACCAGGTGTAACAAATATCATCCATACTGCAAATGTGATAATCGCAATCACAACTACAACCGGTACGAAAATACCTGAAATTTGATCTGCTACCCTTTGAATAGGAGCTTTTGAACCTTGTGCCTCTTCTACTACTTTAATAATTTGAGCTAATGCAGTATCTCTTCCTACTTTAGTTGCTTTCACTTTTAAAAATCCATTTTTATTTATTGTCGAACCTATTACTACATCCCCAATTGACTTATCAACAGGAATACTTTCACCCGTTAACATCGATTCATCAATTGCTGACTTTCCTTCTACAATCTCACCATCTACTGGTATTTTTTCACCAGGCTTTACATAGACGATATCACCAGCTACTACTTCTTCAATCAAAATTTTTATTTCTGTTCCATCTCGCACAACTGTAGCTGTCTTCGCTTGTAAACCCATCAATTTTTTAATTGCTTCTGATGAGCGCCCTTTTGCTTTCGCTTCAAATAATTTACCTAAAATAATTAATGTAATAAGTACCGCACTCGTTTCAAAATATAAATCTGTCATATGTTTCGAAGAACCAATAGATTGAATACTTAAATATACACTATAGAAATACGCGGCCGACGTTCCAAGCGCCACGAGAACATCCATATTCGCACTTTTATTACGTAACGCTTTATAAGCTCCAACATAAAACTGTCCACCAATGATAAATTGAACAGGGGTTGCAAGTGCTAGTTGCACCCAAGGGTTCATTAACATATCCGGTAAATAAATAAACGACGTAAATGAGAAATGACTAACCATTGCCCACAATAATGGGAAAGATAAAATAAACGAAATAATAAACTTCTTCTTTTGTCTTTCAATTTCTTGTAATCGATGATCAGTTGATGCATCTTGATCATCTGGTTTCACTTCTAATTTATATCCTAGCTTCGTAATCGCACTCTTCATTTCATTTACATTAACTTCATCAGGATTAAAGTCTACTGTAGCTGATTCTAAAGCAAAATTTACTGTCGCTTTGTTCACACCATCTAACTTATTTAAACGCTTTTCAACTCTATTTGCACATGCTGCACATGTCATTCCTGAAACAGTAAATTCAGCTTTATCACTTACAATTCCATATCCTAACGATTCAACTTTTTCTTTAAACTGTTGCGGATTTGTTTTAGTTGGATCGTACATTATTTTTGTTTTTTCAAGTGCAAAATTTACATTCGCCTCATGAACACCTTCTACTTTTTTTAGACCTTTTTCAATTCTATTTGCACATGCCGCACATGTCATTCCTGATATTTGAAGATTGGCCTCTTTTTTTTCATTCATGTCTCTCACCTCTATATACCCTTATGAGGTATAATTATTAGCAAAATAAATCGTACTTCATTTAAAGTACGATTTATTTCCATATCTAAAAATAATTATTGAACATCGTATCCTTGGTCTTCGATTACAGCAACGATATCTTTTAATGTTACGGCAGACGAGTCGATAGTAACTTCAACAGTTCCTTCTGCTAATTGAACCTTCACTTGTTCAACACCGTTTAGCTCTTTCACACTGCTTTCGATAGCATTTACACAATGTCCACAAGACATACCTTCAACCTGTAATGTTAACTGTTCCATTTAAAATCCTCCTCTTGTTTATTCATTGTTTGTTAATCACAATTACATCTTACCATACCCCCCTAAGGTAATCAATGGTTTTATATCATGATTTTTCAATTATTTTCTAAAAGTTTATTTTACACACACTTTTTCACATCAATACGCCGAGATCTTATTATGAAGGTAAACAAAAAAAAACAAGCCAGTGACATACTAGCTTGTTTTTACGCTTTTGAAAAACGTTCAAATACAGTCATTAATTCTTCAATTGCTTCGTCACCATTGCCATCTTTAATAGCACCTGAAACACAATGACTTGTATGGTTTTTTAATACACCCATTCCTACTTTTTTCATCGCTGCATTAATCGCTGAAATTTGCACTAAAATATCCACGCAATAACGATCATTTTCAATCATATTTTGAATACCGCGGACCTGTCCTTCAATTCTCTTTAATCTATTTATAATCTGTTCTTTTTCTTTTTCTGATCTATGTGTTACTGCTTCATGCTCTTTATGATCC
>NZ_JBEUTW010000331.1:0-3040 GCF_040492675.1 Bacillus sp. AP50 | reverse complement strand
GTATTATGATAGATTTTGAATATAACAATATTAATTTTTAGTGGTGCGATAATAAATTAATATTTCCTACATAGATGAAAAGGGAAGGGGAATTATATGAAGGCTGTACAGGGCGATCCAAATTGGAATTTGGTTACAGATACATATATAGAACCAAATAATTTCGCTGAATTATTTTCTTTGCTTGTACCTTGTCACCCAAAAGGTGAGGGGAAAGAACGAACTATATTAGTATGGAAAGAAAAAGAATTTTATAAAGAAGAAAATTTAGCGGCATTTATCGTATATGGCATGAATAAAGCAAAGAAATTACCGCAGTTTCATAAAGATGAAATTCCAACTTTAGTGCGTATTCTTCGCTTATGCCAAGAGATTGGTTGGTATGAAGAGGCAAATGATTTTATGATAGCGCAAGGATTAGCTGAGTTTGTTCATACTTCATTGGAATATGAAACATGGGATCTTTTGACGCAATCAGTTGCTTTAAATTATTTAATTATTAAATATCGTATAGGTGAATTGACAGATAGGGATATTGAAATTTGGGATAGAGTTAAATTTAATGAGAAGTGTATAACCGATTGTAAACATTTATTATCTCATAAAGAAGTATTGGAATTTACATTCTTTTATATGTGCAAGAGAGCGAAATCATTATCAAAAGAGCAATTAAATAGTGATATGATGAGTTTAGCAATGTATTGTAATACTTTTGTATATGATTTGTATACACATGATTTATTACGGAAATATCGTAAGTGTACAGATTTCCTATCATATTATGGACCTAGTCAGGCAGTTTTAGCATGTCAAAGAGCTGTATTATCTCAAATTTCCGATCGCTTAGACCCATTAAAGACAACGCATGTAGATGATTATTTATATGTGATGAAAGAAATGATGGAGCATATGACGATAGGAGTAATGGATCGATACGGTCATTTTATTGGAAAGCTACTATCTTATGTGCCATTTTTCGAAATGATACAAGTTCCACAGCATGCATATTATTGTGAAGAATTACTGTATATTTGTAAGGGCATTGAATATAAAGAAGAAACACTACGCAATTATATATTTATACAATTACATGATTGTTTACCATCATTCTTTAGGCTATTTCTTAAAAATAAGCGTTACGCAACGATTCATGATATTCTTTTCTATTGGTGCGATGACGAACAACGAATGAGCTTAGAGAAAAAATATAATCTGAGCTTTATTTATGAAAAATATGCTTGTGGATAAACAATATTTTCGATATGAAAAATTAATATAAATTAAAAAGGATCTCCAGTTTATGTGAGATCCTTTTTTGTTAGTAAAACAAGGAGAAAGTGATTAAGACAAGAAAAAACATTCCATATAGGAGAAGTTGTTCAGTATAACTTCCTTGTATACCAAAAAAAGTATTGGCTTTCTTATACAAATTCAATATGTATTTTATTGGAGTATCTTTGAAAGATTGGTACACAGTGTCTCCTCTTTCTAAGCTTCTTGTTCTTGTTTTTGTTTTTGGTTATAAGGGACATTAATATATCTAGCTACAAATAATAAAACAGCCATAAAGAATACTGGAAATACAGTAGATAAATAAAAGCCATTACTAATTATATTTGTTATGAGAGCACTCAAAAGAAAAATAGCATTATAAATATGGGCAATTTTTTGTTTTAGTTGCACTTGAAATGATTCCATCATAATTTCTAATGCAACAAAAGCAATAATAATAGATAAAAATACAATGTTTGTATTGTAAATGATTAAACAACAGATTAAACCTAAAAAGGCTACGTATTCAATTATAAGAGGTATATTGCGTGGCATACAATTTACCTAACTAAATATGGCAGTGGATTTACTGCATTTGTTTTTTCAAAATTCCATTCTCCATTATGTAATTCAAAATGAAGATGCTGCCCGTATGAATGACCTGTGTTTCCCATATGACCTATTAATTGTCCAGTTTGTACTTGATCACCAGCTTGTACAGTGCGATCCTTCATATGAGCATAAACAGTTGTATATAATTTCCCATTGATTTGATGCGCAATGAAAACAACATTGCCATAGCTAGCTGAATAATAAGATTTCACAACTTTACCTGCAGCAGCAGCTTGGATAGAGACGTTCCCTGGAGCGGCAATATCTATACCATAATGCATTTGTTCCCAGCGTATATCAAAGGTTGAGCTAATTCTTCCTTGAGCAGGGAATTTGAAAGCAGCTGGAATTGATGAAGGTTGATCTGTTTTAGCTTGTGGTTGATTTTGTACTACATAGTGTTTTGCTACATATCCGTATCCTGTGCCAAAACGAATTTTATACCAAGTTCCTACAGTTTCTACTACTTGTACTTGTGTACCGTTTTGTAATGAACCGAGTAGAGCGCTACTTGTACTAGCGTTGCTACGTACATTTAGATTAGGTGTTGCAACAGTATATTTTGTATTATTTTGAACGGTGATTCCTTTTACTAAGGGTTGTGAACCATTAGAGATGAATGCTTTTTGTACGTAACCTGTTTGGCCATTATGCGATATTTTATACCATTCGCCTTGATCTTCTTGAACGGTAATAAACTTGCCATTTGGTAATACATCTAAAATGGAAGATTCTAAATTAGGTTCAGAGCGAACGTTTAATGCATTAGCATTAACGATGTATTGATCATTAGAATGAAGTTTGTTTTTTAGTAAAATAGCATCTTTTTGTACATAACCTACTTTATTATGAACAGATACTTTATACCACTCATTAGTTGTTTCAAGGATGTTCACTTTTGTATTAAAGCGAATTGTATCAATTGATGTGCTTTTTACGTTATCTTCTGTATGTAATGCTACTTGATCGACTTTGACATACCCAGTTTTAATATTAGATAATTGTTCAGCGTTTGCTTTTTGTACATTTGTTTCACCCATAGAAGGAAGTAAAGAAGCAATCGCTACAGTAGTTGCTGTTAAAGCAGTAGCTTTCATATTCATGGAATAGAGACCTCCTCTAGTTGTATAGTTGTAATTTTATTATAGTATAAAGA
>NZ_JBEUTW010000330.1:0-2308 GCF_040492675.1 Bacillus sp. AP50 | reverse complement strand
ATAGCTTAACGCCCTAAACATTCCAAATTTGTTATATATAGTGGCGTTTTATATAATCTTAATCTCATTATATAATCCTGATATGTTTTTCAAACGGAATAAATTATAAACTATAACTAATTCTAATTATGGTATAATATTGCTAGTAACTGAAGGCGTGTGGTGGGAGGTTGCAACCTTTCTTTCTCTTAATTTAGAGGGAAAGGAGGTGTAACCGATATGGAATTTTTACAACAATTATTACAGGACGCTACGAAACTATTCGTAACAGTGTTCATAACAACTTTTGCAACTGCTTGTGCTAACAAGTTAGTAGCAAAACGTAATAATAAAAGTAAAAGAACCACCCAGACGTCTGCCAAACGTAAGAAAGGTGGTTCGAAGAAAAAATAATTAAACTTTGCAATCTACCACCTAACGGCAGCAGTTACAAGTTAGACGGGATGTTACCAGCATCTCGTCTTTTATTATTATGCACATAGTTAGTAAGTTAAAACCTTTAATAAAAGGTTTATCTCTACACTCTCATTATACATTTTATCTCATTGGAAAACAATATCATCTTGTTTGGTATTTTTTATAATGAACTATAGATTGATACTGCTTAAGACTTTCTTATTTTGGTGAGCTTTTTTCAATCACTTCTTTCTTTTTATACATGTCTTTTAATACCGCTTCATTTATTTTCAAATTCGATTTATCAACTAACTTCTTCTATATATAGGATTGTCCTTTTTATCTTTGCATTCCTTTTATGATAATTTGAGATGCATTGAGTTGGTGACTTGCACTACCCCAACAAAATTATTTAATTGAAGCTAATCCGAATACATCAAATGTAAATTTTTAATGATTTCGTTCTACAAATAGGAATTTCAATCGTTTCTGTAGTCACAAGGTAACAAGTGCACAATGTCACCAGTATGGCTTGGAGGATCTCTAGTCCTTCTATCTCTAAGTTTGGCTATCTTGTCGCTCAATAGACATATGAATAGAATTTTATGGTAAAATAGTAAATGTTTTTAAACAAGGGGATGGAGGGGTTTTAAGTGAAACTTAGAAAGATTTTTATGATTTGTTTTTTGTTTATATTCACATTAACTATTGTGACTGGTTGTAGTTCTTCACAAAGTTCTACAACTGTAAAAAACGGAAAGGCATCTTCGTCTTCAAAAAATGTGGAAGTTGAAGTTGAAAATGCTGAGTACGTATTACCATTAAGTGGGGCCATGGGAGGAATAAATAAAGATACAGTATTGAAATTCAAAGTGAGTTTGAAAAATAAAGGGGATGAAATGTTAGAGATATCACCTTATCTCTTTACACTATATCAAGGTGATGAAAAAATGAAGAAATATGATAAGGCTGATTCAGATAAATTACGTTTAATAGAATTAGAACCTGGTAAAAAAACATCGGGGATTCTCTACTATGAAGTGAATAAGGCCTCATCATATGAGCTCGTTTATTCCAATGAAGAAACAAAAAAAAGAGACGATGAAACAGAAAAAGTTTCTTTCAAAATTGATACGCAAGAAATAGAAAAGAATACAAAAGACTTAAACAAGCCAGCTGAAGCTCTAAAATCCTATATAAATGCTATTTATTATGATAAGGATATAAACAAAATTAATAAATTATCCGGTGAAGATGGAAAACAATTTACTCAAAATATACAACAAGAATTTAAAAAAGATGCACTGTCCAGTACGCATAATGGAATTAGTGACCAGGAATTTGAAAACTATTATAAAAAGTTGAAATCTGTATTGCAGGAAAAAGTTACATTTAAAGTAAAATCAGTAGGTTCTTCTCCTGAGGAAGATAAAGTTGAAGTGGAATTAAAAGTAAAACCATTATTATTAAGCGAATTGCAACCAAAATTACATAAGGAAAATGAAAGATTGCTAAAAGAAAATCCAGGAATTGAACAGCCTAAATTATTTAGCCAATCGTTTGGTTACTTTATATCTATTTTGCCAGAAGCAAAAGTTTCAGATAAAGAAAAAGTAATAAAGGTTGAGATGGAGCGATATGGAAAAGAACAATGGCGTTTTTCAAAAGATAAAGTAAACGATTCAGAGGACGTAATGGAAATAATGGGAGAATTTTTAAAACAATAAAAAGATATAAGCGAAAACGAAGTTTGCAACAACCAAACTTCGTTTTTTCGATTTATAATGACTTACAACAACTTTTACCTCCAAAACGATAAAAACACAAACTTTCCATTTAGAGAATATTTTAAAATCTTAGCTTGATGGGCATGTGGGCCTGCCAACAAAACGCGAATTTCGTACGCTAAGGA
>NZ_JBEUTW010000329.1:0-1079 GCF_040492675.1 Bacillus sp. AP50 | reverse complement strand
TGAGGCTTCATTTAATGCAGCAAAAGCAAACGCTGGAGCATTATATAGTCCACAAAATTTTAGAGTTGTGGATGGGACACCTAGTGGATGGTTGAAGGTTAAAACATGGGAAGGCGAGAAATGGCTGAATCTAGATGGAGAAGAAAGATTCATAAACAAATCATTCTATGCGTATAACGAGCCCTCATTTAGCTCAGGCAAAGCAAACGCTGGAGCATTATATAGTCCGCAGAATTTTAGAATAATAGATGGAACAACTAGTGGATGGTTAAAGATTAAAACATGGGAAGGCGACAAGTGGATGAATTTAAATGCGGAAGATACAAGCGTAGAATTCTACGTGGAAGCTACTGCATACAGCGTAGAAGGTAGTCCACCACATGAAAGAATTACGGCGGCTGGAATAGACATAGGAAAAAATCCTAACATCAAGTTAATTGCAGTTGATCCTAAAGTGATTAAACTAGGAACAAAGGTTTGGGTTGAAGGATACGGTGATGCAATTGCTGGAGATACAGGTGGGGCTATTAAAGGCAATAAAATTGATGTTCTGTTTCCTACAGAAAAGCAAGCACGTGAATGGGGACGTAAAAAAGTGAGAATTAAAATAATGAAATAGGATATATCTATTCTTTGCTTCGAAAATTATATATTAGACAAAATAAAAGGGAGGATATTTTTATGTTTAAGAAAAGTATAGGAATCTTATTATTCTTTATTCTATCTATCTCGACATTTAGTATGGTAACTCACGCTGCTAATAGTTCAGAATACGTGAATCAATCATTCTATGGGTATAAAGAACCATCTTTTAATTCAGCTAAAACAAATGGCGGATCAGAGTATGGTGCTCAAAATGTAGGAGTCATGGAAAAAAGAGATAATGGCTGGTGGAAGATTGAAACATGGGAAGGTCCAGTTTGGATTAACTTAAATGGGGAAGAACGTGTTATGGGAGATTTCTATGCATATGATGAACCTTCTTTCTCATCAAAGGTTGCGAATGCTGGAGCGAAGTACGGGCGACAAACATTTAGAATAGTAGATGGAACAACAGATGGTTGGCTAAAATTTAAGAC
>NZ_JBEUTW010000328.1:0-2658 GCF_040492675.1 Bacillus sp. AP50 | reverse complement strand
ATAATAAAGTATTTAGAAAAAAGGTTAGAAAAATATGCAGAAACATTACAATATGCACATTTATATCCTGACACAGTTATTTTACCGTTACAGCAATTAGTTATTGAATATTCTTTAGATGTTGCTAGAATTCGGAAGTATATGAATTTAAAAACGTAAAGTGAAATTTATAGTTTAAATGAAACAGAGTCGACTTTAGGAAATGAAATTCTAATGTCGACTCTGTTTCATTGTTTAATATCGTTGATTGAACATACATACTAATCAATGAAGTTTGACATATAATTAAGCAAGGGTAAAATAAAAGTGAGTACTCACTCATTTTATTGGAAAAGGAGGATGAAACGTGCAACAACCTTCCATTATTTTACGGACTGTATCAAAAAGTTTTGGGAAAAAAGAAGTGTTACACAATCTTTCATTGCAAGTTGAAAAAGCAGAAATTTTTGGTTTTGTTGGACCTTCTGGATCGGGGAAAACAACGCTCATTAAAATGATTGCAGGTATTAATGAGGCAACGAAAGGTGAAGTGCTTGTTAATAATACTAATATGCCTAATTTAAATGAAATGAAAAGAATTGGTTATATGGCCCAGGCGGATGCATTATACGAAGAATTGTCAGCATATGAAAATGCAGATTTTATAGCAACGATGTATGGACTAAAGGGAAAACGTAAAAAGACAAGAATTGCAGAGGTTTTTGAACTTGTACAATTGTCACAGTATATGAAAAAGCAAGTACAACAATTTTCAGGTGGAATGAAAAAACGCTTATCATTAGCAATAGCGCTCCTTCACGAACCAGAAATATTAATTTTAGATGAGCCTACAGTGGGGATAGATCCGCTTCTTAGAAAAACGATTTGGGAAAAATTTTATGATCTTAAAAAGAAAGGCACAACGATTATTGTAACGACGCACATTATGGATGAAGCTGAATTTTGTGAGCGTCTAGGGTTAATTAGAGAAGGGAAACTAGTTGCGGTTGGAACAACTGAAGAATTGAAAAAACGCGTGTCATCTGGACGGATTGAAGATGTCTTTTTGCTAGAAGAGGTGGTGCCATCATGAGAGTTACTGGTGTAATTATACGTATTATTCGTCAATTTTTTCGAGATAAGCGTTCGTTAGCAATGATGTTTGGAGCGCCGATGTTATTACTTTGGCTTTTGTCACTAGTGTTTACACAGAAAGACTATATACCGCAAATTGCTGTTGTTGATATGCCCGCTCAAATAGTAAAAGTGATGAAAAATCAAGAAGCGTCAATTTATGAATACAGTAAGGAAAAGGCGATTTCTGAGTTGGAAAAACAAAAGGTAGATGCAGTATTTCGAATAGAGAATGGAAAAATGAAACTTCTGTTGGAAGGTAGTGATTCGTCAAAAAATCGTGCTGTACTTCAAGTATTGCAAAAAAGCACAGAGAAGAATGATGTATCGATTATGAAACCTGAAGTAAATTATTTACATGGCTCTAAAGACTTTACGATGTTTGATGGGCTTGGTCCTGTATTAATTGGTTTCTTTACATTTTTCTTTGTATTTATATTATCAGGTGTATCTTTCGTAAGAGAACGTTTAAGTGGTACGCTAGAAAGGTTATTATCCACCCCAGTAAGAAGATGGGAAATAGTCGCAGGTTATATTATTGGTTTTGGAATCTTTGCCTTTATACAATCCATTATTATCGTAAGCTTTTCCGTTTATATTTTAGATTTATACGTAGCTGGCTCCATATGGCTAACGCTACTTATTACATGTATGCTCTCTTTAACTGCACTAACATTAGGTACGTTTTTATCGGCATACGCAAATAATGAATTTCAAATGATTCAATTTATACCGCTTGTTATTGTGCCACAAATCTTCTTTTCTGGATTGTTTCCAATGGAATCTATGAATAAGTGGCTACAAATGTTAGGGAAAGTATTTCCACTCACATACGGCGCTGACGCAATGAGACAAGTGATGATTCGGAATCAAGGGTTTACAGAGATTGCATTAGATCTTACTGTATTATTACTTTTTTCACTATTATTTGCAGTAGGGAATGTATTTGCTTTAAAGAAACATCGCAAAATATAATAATGACAAAAAGGAGCTTTATAAATGCAGAAGGATTGGCTGGAGGAATTAATAGCTGCAACTAATACGGATAAACGAAATGAACGTCAAATGCGAATATTAGAGGCGGCTGTTGATATGTTTGGAGAAAAAGGATACGCTTCAACTTCAACAAGTGAAATTGCAAAGCGTGCTGGTGTAGCGGAAGGAACCATCTTCCGCTACTATAAGACGAAAAAAGATTTATTACTAGCGGTCGTAATGCCAACTTTAACTAAGTTCGTTGCACCATTTTTCGTACAAACCTTTGCAAAAGAAATATTTAAATCAGAGTATGAATCGTATGAAGGACTTTTAAGAGTTGTAATTCATAATAGATTTAAATTTGCTCAAAAACACTTTCCTATGATAAAAATATTAATTCAAGAAGTACCATTTCAACCAGAACTAAAAAATGAAATACAGCAATTAGTAGAAACAGAACTGTTTTCACATTTCAAAAAGTTGATTGTGAAATTTCAAGAAGAAGGAGAGATTATTGAGATACCACCATCTTCCGTACTACGTCTTACTTTATCAGCTGTATTAGGT
>NZ_JBEUTW010000327.1:0-3471 GCF_040492675.1 Bacillus sp. AP50 | reverse complement strand
CTTAAAAAGAAACCTTCTTGCACCGGCAAGAAGGTTTCTTTTTAAGCTAATACTTGTACATATAGCGATATTATTTTATCATTTTATATAGAGTAAGATTTTGTAAGGGAAAGGAACTGTGTATGAATAAGCAAAGAATTTATAGTATAGTAGCAATTCTGCTATTTGTTGTAGGTGGCGTGTTAATTGGAAAGCCATTTTATGATGGATATCAGGCTGAAAAGAAACAGACTGAAAATGTGCAGGCTGTTCAAAAGATGGATTATGAAAAGCATGAGACGGAATTTGTAGATGCTTCCAAAATTAATCAACCAGACTTGGCGGAAGTAGCGAATGCATCATTAGATAAGAAACAAGTAATTGGTCGTATTTCGATTCCAAGTGTTTCAGTAGAACTGCCTGTTTTAAAAGCTTCTACTGAAAAAAACTTATTATCAGGTGCAGCGACAGTAAAAGAGAATCAAGTTATGGGAAAAGGAAATTACGCATTAGCAGGACATAATATGTCTAAAAAAGGTGTTTTATTTAGTGATATAGCTTCTTTGAAAAAAGGCGATAAAATTTATTTGTATGACAATGAAAATGAATATGAGTATGCGGTTACTGGTGTATCTGAAGTGACTCCTGATAAGTGGGAAGTTGTAGAGGATCATGGGAAAGATGAGATAACGCTTATTACATGTGTATCTGTAAAGGATAATTCTAAGCGTTATGTTGTTGCTGGTGATTTAGTAGGAACGAAGGCGAAGAAGTAAAAAAGAAGGTGAACTCTTTAAAGAGTTCACCTTCTTTTTTACTAATGTTGAGAAATAATAGAATATTTCGGTTCGTATTTAAGTATTCTTCTATTTATGTATAATAAAGTTATAATTCTATATTTTGGGAGGAACAAGAGTGAGACAACAGGTGAAGAAACTTCTTTTAACAACGAGTATAGCGTTATTGGTAGCTCCAATTTCAGCTTATGCGCATCCAGGGCGTACAGATGCTAATGGCGGACATACGTGTCGTACAAATTGTGAGAAGTGGGGATTACAGTACGGGGAATATCATTATCACAATAAACCAGCTTCTAGTAGTGGCGCAACGAGCCCAGCTCCTAGTCAGAATAATAATAGTGCTGTAGAAGCTGAGAGACAAGCAGAAGCACAGCGCAATACTGAGGCTGAAAAACAACGTGCTGCAGAAGCACAGCGTAAAGCTGAAGAAGAGAGACAACGTGTAGCCGAGGAACAAAGAAAAGCTGAAGAGGCACGTAAGCAAGAGGAAGCGCAGCGCCAAGCTGATATGGAAAAAGGTCAACTTGAAGGTCAAAAGAATGGAGAAACTGATTTTAAAGCAGGAAAAAATGATGCAGAAGTGCATGTAGCTGGAAAATCTGATGCATATAAACAAGCGTTTAAAGCGACTTATGCAGCCGCATGGTCTTTAGAAGAGCAGAAGAAAACGCATTTTGAAAAAGGAAAAGAACAAGGTTTAGCACAAGAGACAATGGACGATAGTCAAGTTGCTCCAGAGTTTAAGGTAAACTTTGCAGACGGATTCAAAGTAGGGAATAAAGAAAGAACAGAAAAAATTGAAAAAGAGCAAGCTGAATTAGGGGAAAAGACAGGGAAAGAACTAGCTGAAAAGAATCCTGGAAATAGAGAGAAAGAAGTATACGTGAAGGCATATGAAAAAGCGTATGAAAAAGGCTATAAGTCTACAAAAAAGGCAGTAGAAAAGGCTGGCTATAAGTATGCATTTGAAAACTATGATTTAAAAGTTCCTGCTAAGTATGAACGAAATGAATTGTTAAAGAAATGGTTTACTGAAGGATTTAAATCGAATAAAAAAGCAGCGGAAATTCGAGAAGAAGGGTATAAAAAGGGAGATAGCTGGTTCTCATTTTTCTATAAGAGTTTCGTACCAAGTGAATATAAAGAACATAAAGAGCTGTACGAACAAGCAATAGAAAAAGGTAAAACAGTATAAAAAAAGATGAGGAGAAATTCCTCATCTTTTTTAATCCATCCATTTCACTAATTTCTTAGAAATTAATAATAAAACACAGCCTAATACAATTGCCACAGCGCCAATAACTGTGAATACTTCAGCGTATCCAAGTGAAGTTGTGAAGCTTGCAAGTTGTCCGCCTAAAATGTTGGCGATACCTGAACTTGCTAGCCATACACCCATTAATAAAGATGCTAATTTTACCGGAGCAAGCGCACTAACCATTGATAGTCCGACAGGTGATAAGAATAGCTCACCTAACGTATGGAAAAGATACGTAAAGACGATAAACAGTAAGTTTGCTTTTTCTGTAATGTTATGTTCATCACTACCTGTTTTTAATGTAGCAATAACGAGAATGATATAACCGATACCGAGCAAGATCATACCAAGTCCCATTTTAGTTGGGATTTTTAAATCACCTTGCTTGCGAGTTGCAAGTTTTGCCCATAATGCAGAAATGACTGGAGCAAGTAAAATAATAAATAATGGATTGACCGATTGGAACCAAGATGTTGGAACTTCCCATCCGAACACAGAGCGGTCTACAAATTTGTTTGTATATAATGTTAATGAGCTACCAGCTTGTTCAAAGCCAGCCCAGAAGAAGACAACGAAGCATGTTAAAATGACGATAACTGCGGTACGTTGTTTTTCTTTTTTTGTTAACGGTGTATCTCCTACTGATGGTTGTCCAGCAGCTGTTTGTAAATCACGAGTTGGTTTTTTACCGATATTACCAAGGAAGCGATTTGATAGTGTTGTAAATAAAATTTGTCCAATGATCATTCCGATTGAAGCGGCTAAGAAACCGTAACGGAATCCGTAATGTACAACGCCATCAACTGTTGTTTTGAATAAATTTTCTGATAAAAATCCGCAAACGAGTGGAGCTAAAAATGACCCGACGTTAATACCCATATAGAAAATGGTAAATGCACTATCACGTTTTGGATCGTTCTCTTCGTATAATTCTCCAACCAGTGTAGAGATGTTCGGTTTGAAGAATCCGTTACCTATAATAATAAGCGCTAATCCGAGGTATAGGCCTAATTGGTTTTGCAAGGCAAATAGTGTAAGGTTACCGATTGCCATTGTTATACCACCAATTGTGATTGCTTTTCGTCTACCTAGAAAACGGTCTGTTAAGTATCCACCAATCATTGGTGTGAAATAACAGGCTCCAGTATAAAATCCGTAAATAGAGAGTGCCCATGCGGGACTAAACCCAAGACCACCGCTTACTAAAGCTGTCGTTAAATATAATGTTAATAATCCTCGTAATCCATAGTAACTAAATCTTTCCCACATTTCTGTAAAGAAGAGTAAGTATAAACCTGGAGGATGTTTCTTTTTTCTTTGTTGTTCTCTTTCTAGTTGTATCGCTGATTCCATGTTATTTTCCTCCTGACACAAACAAAAACAAAGTTAATAATTTTGTACATTTAATATTTTACTTTATTAACTATTATAAGT
>NZ_JBEUTW010000326.1:0-5767 GCF_040492675.1 Bacillus sp. AP50 | reverse complement strand
TTATAATACATTTCAACATAGTAAACACCGATAAAGTGACAAAATATTTAAATATGTGTAAATAATCGTTTAAATTTTAATGTTGGCACGATATTTGCTTATATCAATGGTGTGTAAAGAAATAGGGAAATGAGTAGAGTCATAATTTACATATTTAATTCTTTACCAATTGCTAGAAAAGGGAGGTTAAGAGTATACAATTTCAACAGAGAAAGACAACGAAACCATTTAAATTATGAGGTGAGAGAAAATGAAACCACTAATTGGTGTTACTGGGTATTATGTTGATCATAGTGAAATAGGGAAGGAGGGCTTGCGAGGGCTACCAGGTCAAGATATGGCTCTCTTTTCTTATGACTACATCCGCTCCCTTCAAAGGGCAGGTGCAACGGTTGTTCTACTTCCAATTGAGGAAGTTGATCAAATTGAGTCCACACTTAATCAATTAGATGGATTGTTATTGGCTGGTGGCGCGGACATCAATCCAGTTTATTACGGTGATATTCCAAAATCATATATAGGTACTGTAGAGGAAGAACGAGATAATTTTGAATTAAATTTGGCAAAGCAGGCTTTAGAAAAAGATATTCCTATTCTAGGAATTTGCCGAGGATTACAGGTATTAAATGTTGCAGCTGGTGGATCTCTTTATCAAGACTTAGAGCACGAGATGGGGCCAGAATATTTCCATGTTCGAGAACAGTTCCGTAAATGGCAAGGCTCTCATTCTGTAGATCTTCTGGAAGAGGGGAAAATTTATGAGGCTATTGGCCAAAAATCTTTAATGGTTAATTCTTTTCACCACCAAGCAGTGAAAACATTAGGGAAAGATTTTGAGGCGAGTGCATGGTCCTTTGACGGTGTAATAGAGGCTATTGAATCGAAGGCTCATCGTTATGTAGCAGCGGTTCAATGGCATCCAGAAATGATGTCGGAAAGGGATGTCTTGCAGCAACGTTTATTTAACCAATTTGTAAATGAAATTAGTAAAAAGGTAGTTACATCCTAGCGTTTTATAAATAAAAGAATTGATGGATAGCTTGGTACGTCATGGTAGTGGGGAAACCAGACTGCCGGCTGCTTGTAAAAGTAATAATCATTGGGGGATGAACAAAACCCCCAATGATTAAAGTTTCATTCTATTGCAAAGGGGATTGGTATATGAGTCAAGTATCAGAAAAGGCGGTTTCATTCGAGCCAGAAGAAAAAAAGGAAAAAAAAGAATGGAAAATAAACGTATTTGCAATGTTACTTGTCTTGTTAGTTATTGCGGCTGTGATTACACATATATTGCCGGCCGGAAAATATGAACAGATTGAAAAAAATGGGTATACAACAGTAGATCCAAATTCATTTAAATGGATTGAATCATCACCACTTGGATTTTTTGATACGGTAAAATCTATTCCTACAGGGATGGTAGAAGCTGCTAATATTATCTTTTTTATTCTTATTATTGGAGGTTTTTTTGGTGTATTAAAGGCATCCGGTACAGTTGAGGCTCTTGTTTCAACGATGGCAAAAAAACTTGCTAACCGTGAAAAGTTAATGATTCCTATTATCATGCTGTTCTTTGCACTTGGCGGGTCATTAATGGGAATGGCTGAGGAAGCTTTAGTGTATGTACCTCTATTCATCCCGCTAGCTCTTGCGGTTGGATTTGATACGATAACAGGAACTGCGATGGTACTTGTAGGAGCGTCCGTCGGATTTACAACGGCAATTATGAATCCGTTTACAGTTGGTCTGGCTCAAGGGATAGCGGGTCTTCCTATGTATTCGGGGATGGGGTTCCGCCTCGTTTTATTTGTAGTCATATATGTAATTGCTGTTACATTCGTTTATCGTCATGCGATGAAAGTAAAGAGGGATCCTGCAAGCGGAATTTACGGAAAATTCGATACAAACAAGCAAGACAGCCTACTAACAGCGAAAGTAGAGTTAACAAAAAGACATAAATGGATATTAACGGCCTTTTTAATCAATTATATTATTCTTGTATTTGGTGTTATTAAGTACGAGTGGTATATAAAAGAAATTGCAGCCTTATTTATTATTTTAACTATAATCATTGCAATTCTTGGCAAGATATCTCTTGATGATACAGTAGAATCTTTTACACAAGGATCGGCATCTTTAATCGGGGGAGCTTTAATTATTGGTGTATCACGCGCTATTTTAGTTGTCTTGAATCAAGGGCATATTATAGACCCACTACTGTATCAAGTGTCGGAAGGAATGGAACATATTTCTCCTTTTTTAAGTGTTGTTGGAATGTACAACTTCCAAGTAGCGATTCATTTTATTTTAGCATCAGGTAGTGGTCATGCAATGTTGACAATGCCTATCATGGCGCCACTTGCAGATTTATTGGACATTACACGCCAAACAGCTGTATTATCCTTTTCATTCGCGGATGGTATTGGAAACATTATTTTTCCGACAGGTGGTACGCTAATGGCTGGATTAGCAATTGCAGGAATTTCATGGACAAGGTGGGCAAGGTGGATTCTTCCTTTAATTCTAATTGAATACTCAATCGGTTTAATAGCAGTTATAATTGCTCATCTTATTGGTTATGGTCCGTCTTAATAAAAGGTGGATATGCTTTCAATTATAGAAAGTTCGAATTTGAAGAAGATCGCTAAATAATGATGATAGAAAAGCCCGGTTTAGAAGGGCTTTTTTTCTATGTAAAATTTCATTTGTTTGGTTTACATAATATCTTTACAATCATTTGATAAAATATATGTAACTGCATATTGTGAGGGTGGGTGGTTATCCCTTCTTTCCATTTGGAAGGAAAGGGGGTGATAATATGGAGTTTTTGTTTGACCTTGTAAAAGAATTTGTAAAAGCGACTGTACGTGAAGTTTCAGCGTATTTTTTGCGGAAGCAACTTCTGGATAAGGACAACAAAAAACCCACTCCGCGCCGTAGGAAGCAAAAGGGTGGGTTTCGTAAAAAATAGTAACGTGTAATAACCACCACCCTATACGGTAGCAGTTAAGGAAGAGATGTTAGCGCATCTCTTCTTTTTATTATATGCCATTTTATTTGATGTCATACTTATATAGTATTCTACGGAAAATATATCATATTCCTATTTTGTGGTCAATTTGATCCCGCTTTAACGGGCAGTAAGACCCCCACCTCAAAATTCAGTGGAAGCAAAGAAGTTAGGTGGGGGTCGGGCTGTCCGTAAAAGTCCGATTGGTTCAACTAATAATCAGTGGGGGATGAACAAAACCCCCCACTGATTAAAGTTTCACTTTATTGCATGATTGAAAAGGTGTAGTCTTATTCCTCTTCAAACTGAAAAATATCCCTGTTAATAAGTTGGTGGAGATACCTATCCATTTCAGCCGCAGAAACGCTTCTTTCATTTTTAAACCACCATGCGCTTAATGAGGTGATTGCCCCTGAATAAAACTCAATGATTAAATCATTTGGCATCGTATGATTTTTGCGCAGTTGATGTAACGCTTCTATTTCTTGTTTTCTCGTTTCGTGACTTAAATACTGTGTCCGGTTAATAAATTGTTCATCAGACATTTGCGTTTCTAATATTTTACCGATTTCTTCATGGTGTAGAAATTGTTCCATTACTTGAAATGGTTTACTTAATCGATCTGAAACGGGTATTTCAGCAATCATCTTGCTGTATCGTTTAAATCCAAATGCTAATAAAGCATCTTTATCTTCAAAGTGTTTATAAAAGGTTGTTCGGTGTACCATCGCGCGGTCACATATTTGGTTAATTGTGATCGTACTATATTTCTGCTTTGATTGTGTCATTAATTCAAATAAGGAATCCCATAGTAATTTATGTGTACGTCTAATACGTAAATCAATTTGTTTTTCATTATCGTTCATCTACAATTCTCCTTTTTTGTAGATTAAATATACAGTGGCTGAAAATTGATTCTCCCTTTTTAATCTACATATGTATATTATATTACATGTGTTTAGGTATATTTATCGTTTTTTAGCAAGAAACAGGAGGAGAATTTGTAAATGAATATGACAACTAAGAGCCCTGCAAGTGGCAAAGTTGATACTTCTAATTTGAAACATACCCCCATTTTAATTGCATTACTTCTAGGGGCAATGGTTGCATTATTAAACGAAACGTTACTTGGTAATGCGTTAACCGTATTAATGAAAGAATTTGGCGTAACAGCTTCAACGATTCAATGGCTTTCTACAGCTTACATGTTAGTAGTTGGGGTTTTAGTCCCGATTACAGCGTTACTTCAACAATGGCTCACAACGAGGCAAATGTTTTTAATCGCTATGGTAACGTTTTTAGCTGGTACATTAATTGCGGGATTTGCGCCGACATTTTCCGTTTTATTAGTCGGCCGTATCGTCCAAGCGGTAGCGACAGGGTTAATTTCACCGTTATTAATGAATACGATTTTAATTATTTGTCCGCCTGAAAAACGTGGTGCAACAATGGGATTAATCGCACTTGTAATGATGGCAGCTCCAGCAATTGGCCCTACATTATCTGGAGTAATCGTAGACTCACTAAATTGGCGCTGGTTATTCTATATTGTTATTCCTGTCGTGATCATTTCCATTATGATTGGAATGAAGTACATTCAAAATGTTTCAGAGTTAACAAGGCCAAAAGTAGATTATCCATCTATCCTTTTATCGACACTCGGATTTGGCGGACTTGTGTATAGCTTTAGTGCATCAGGTGACTTAGGATGGTCCGATGCGAAAGTGTATGGCACTTTACTTGTTGGGCTTATCTCATTATGTATTTTTGTCTTTCGACAATTGAAAATTGAGAATCCAATTTTAGAATTACGCGCATTTAAAGTCCCGATGTTTACATTATCAGTTGGATTAATCGTCATTGTGATGATGTCGTTATTTTCAACGATGACTTTATTACCGATGTTCCTGCAAACAGTTTTACTCGTTACAGCTTTTAAATCAGGAATCATCATGCTTCCGGGAAGTGTTATTAGCGCCATAATGGGACCAATCGCAGGTAAACTATTTGATAAATTTAGTCCGAAAGTTATTATCGTTCCCGGTATTGTGTTAGTGGGGATAGCAATGTTCTTATTTAAAGGCATTACTCCTGATACATCAATGGTACAAATTATTGTTATGCATAGCGTATTAATGGTTGGACTCATGTTTGTTATGACAGCACAAACATACGGTTTAAATCAATTAACACCAGATTTATATCCGCACGGAACAGCACTGTTTAGCACACTGCAACAAGTAGCTGGCGCAATTGGTACGGCTATCTTTATTTCGAAAATGTCTTCAGGAACAGCTAGCTATATGGAAAGCTCCGCAAATCCACTGGATCCAGTAGAGAAGTTAAACGGTTTAACATCCGGATTCCAAGGTGCATTTACACTTGGGCTAGTCTTTATAATTGTTGCGTTTATCGTCTCGTTGTTTTTAAAAGAAGAGAAAAAGAGAGTAAAGGCAGCGAGGGTTTTACAGAACGAACATTAAGGTTTATATAAAAAAGACATCTTTCCCTAAAAAAGATGTCTTTTTTATATTTTTTTCGTAACACTTGTTTTTGATGTCTTAATACATAAGAATTGGTATGTAAAATATTTGTATTTTTTGAACATGAATAATTATTGAGAATAACGATGCAAAGCTGTGCTAATAACTAAAAGTCCAATAATGAGAGAAAGTGTTCTTATAATAAGTTCTGCCACTAATAGTTCACCAAATGATTTAGTGACATCGTATATAGATCCTGTTATGAGAATAGGTG
>NZ_JBEUTW010000325.1:0-7670 GCF_040492675.1 Bacillus sp. AP50 | reverse complement strand
TCCTTACTGTAAACATTCCCCATATACTTATAAAATCAAAAAGACCCTTTTATATATAAAAAGGTCTTTTTTTCATTATACAAGACTTATTACTTTCGTTTTTGTAATTAAATCCTGAAAACCACAATTATCTTTGCGGAACAACATCATATATATATTACATATTAATGGAATTCCTAATAGCAATACGTTCGGTAATAACACTACAAAAAATCTTATAATTAATGTTTGCAACGTTAGCTTTTCACTCTTCAATGAAATTAATTTTATTCTCGTTACCTTTTTTCCAAGTGTAACACCGTTCCAAATAAAGGGTAACACAATAAAATAAATCGCCATTAATATAAAAACTACTGCGAAATCATATCTAAAATCACCTAAGCTTATATTAAAGCGCTTAAACATAGCACTATAGTTTCCAGTCATAATAGCTACTACTGCACCATACATAACCGAGATTAAAAACATGTCAATTAGGGAAGCACCTATGCGATTCATTACAAGCGCTGGACGATGTATCTTTAACTTCATTTTATGTCGACTCCTTCATATCCTTCTTTACCCGTCTCATCGTACCACTTCTAAAAAACATTGTAAACTAGCGTTTCTCTTACTTTTCTTGTACAATTTGTTACAATAGCATTATAAAGGAGGTTCCCATATTGAAAAAATGGATAATCCTATTCGTCGCCTTCCTATTAACTGGTTGTGCAGGAAACACAGGTCACTTAACTTATACGGTTAACGATGAATACGAACTCATACGTACTTCTGGAAATGCATTTGAACTTTTCCCCTCGCAAGATGCTGTATATGCCACACAATACATCCCTGCAAAAATTACAAACATTGCTTGGGATGATAAATACATTATTGCAAAACAAACCGAGGAAAAATCAGATCCGAATAACCCTGATGCAGCAATTGCAAATAAAAAAAGTGAACATTATTGGATTATTGACGTAAAGCACAATAAACGTTTCGGTCCCTACAATGAAAAGCAATTTAATGAACAAAAAGATGCGTTTAAAATTAAGGTGCCTTTTCAAAATGTAGATTCATACATAAAAGAAATAAAAAAACAGTCAGCATAATATTTGAATGCTGACTGTTTTGTCTTACATTATTTTAGTGAGATGTTAAACGTTTGCGGCTCTTTTACAACATCTTGTGTTTCTGAATCTCCTGCAAGTAAATCATCAGTTGTAAACTGAATATCCTTTACCTTGTCTTTTCCATCGTCAAGTATTAAACCAATAATACCATCTCTTGTTTCACCAGGCTTATAGTCTTCTCTTGATACATTTTTTGTACCAACTAACGTATCTTCGTCATATAAAAAGTTTTGAGTGGCTACTTTAAAATGTTGCTTACCATTAATCATAACATCATTCATAGAGAAAAATTGCATATTTTTATTTCCGGTATTCTCCACTTTATATGTAATCTCAACGTAACGAATTGTATTACTAATCTCTGTTCCACTTAGCGATGCATATAATTCTGCATCTTCTTGGCTTACTTTATCCCCTAATCTCCGTTTTACTTCTTCAGGGGTTAGTGCCGTGTATACTTTCAATGTTTTTTTTGCCTTTTCACTCATCTGTGATAAAGAAATTACTTTCACATCTTGTACGTGAATTTTCATTGGCGCTACTTCAAATGTTTGATTCACAGAATGCATCTGCTCTAACTTGAAAGTACCCCATCCTGTTTCTTTCACTTTTTGTCCTACTTTTTTCAGCTCACGCCCACCATATTCTTTTGTTTCAGGAATAGATTCTTTCTTCTTCGGTTCAGCTTTCTTTTCTTCTTGATGGAAGCAACCACTTAACATAAGAAGAAAACTACATAAAACAAAAATACTTTTCCATGCTTTCATCATTTCATTTCTCCTAACGCTATCATTCATGAATATAAAATTAGTCCCTGGCTTTGTAAACTATAGAAACAATGACAAGTCCACAAAATGAACTTGTCAGTCCAGATACTATTATACCTCCAATTTGGAAAATATGAAAATAGGGATCTAGGAACGCGTGCACGATAAATATAATAGTTGCTACAACAATTACTGAAACCCAATACTTTCTTTTTTCCGAAGCTAAAATAAGATCTTTACCCATTTCATTTCTATACTTCCATAAAACGTATACTAATAGTAGAACACCAATACATGTACTTCCATGTTGCATATATTTATAAACAGAGATACCGTACCATTCTCTTTGTAATAATGGTATTTTCATAACGAAATAGCCTGTCTTATGAGTGAATGCATCCCAAACAACATGCGTGAGCATACCGAATAATGCAGAATAGCAAAATACAAAGAATTCTTTCCAGGTATGTAGCCCCCACCTCTCATCTATTGCATATGAATAATAACCAGCAAACGGTTTAGGTAAATGCGTTATAAACGGCTTTTTTAAAATGTAATGATATATGTATGCGAGTAGAAATATAAGCGGTAAATTTAAATATAAGAACCCAAGCCATTTATGGCCAATAACACCATACGGTCTAAAGTATAAGAAATATTCAAAGTCAGGCGCCATACTACCTAATATAAGAGCCGTTACTGAAATATGTTTAGAATGCTTTTTCGCAAAAGGAAGAACTGCTGCTGGATGTGCAAATGTAAACGGCATACTTTAACTCCTTCTCACATTTTCAATAGAATACCATATATCATAACGAGAGAATGGATCTTCATGCAATATTTATTTTCACATTGGAATATGATAGTTTAAATGATATAATCCACATAAAATATTCAGAAAATAAGGAAGGAATTCAGGTGTCATTAACACTTGTATTTGCCGCCTTTTTAGAATCAAAATCCGTTATGAATTGAGGTTTATATATTGATTGACGTACCCTTTTTACAAAATGTTACATTAAAAAAAGAAAATATCCCTAGTTTTTCCGCATATCCTTACTGCTTACCTGCTATCCGAACATTACAATCACTAGTTTTTCATCCAAATGTAACATTCATTATTGGAGAAAATGGAACGGGTAAATCAACATTACTTGAAGGAATTGCAATTGCGTTAGGCTTTAATGCAGAAGGTGGAACGAAGAATTTCCGCTTTAGCACTAACGATTCACATTCATCTTTACATGAATACCTTCGAATTTCCAAAAGTTTCAATACACCAAACGACGGTTTCTTTCTTCGCGCTGAATCATTTTATAACGTTGCTTCTTATATTGATGAAATAGATGCTATAAAATCTTACGGCGGCGTTTCACTACACGAACAATCTCACGGCGAATCATTCTTTTCCTTATTTATGAACCGTTTTTCAGGACAAGGTTTATACATTTTAGATGAGCCTGAGGCAGCTTTATCACCAATGAGACAACTTTCCATGCTTATTCGAATGCATGAGCTAGTGGAACAAGGTTCACAATTTGTTATTGCGACGCATTCTCCTATTTTAATGGCCTACCCTGAATCCACTATATATTCTTTAACACAAGAAGGGATTCACGAATCCACATTAGAAGAAACTGAGCATTACCAAACGACGAAACTTTTCTTTGAAAATCGTGATCGATTATTTCATCATCTATTTGAGTCGTAAAAAAAGAAGCAGCAATAGCTGCTTCTTTTTTATAGTGCTTCTATAAATAAGGCAACCCCGATACCGCCACCGACGCATAAAGAGGCAATTCCTTTTTCTAACCCACGTCTTTTTAATTCGTGAATTAAACTTACTGTAATACGAGCCCCTGTACAACCAATTGGATGCCCAAGTCCTACGCCACTACCGTTTACGTTCACTTTTTCACGGTCTAAGCCTAACTCTTTCTCTACAGCTAAATATTGAGCCGCGAAAGCTTCATTAATTTCAAGTAAATCTGCATCTTCCAATGACCAATCTACTTTTTCTAAACCTTTACGAATTGCTGGTGCTGGTCCAATACCCATAATTTTCGGGTCTACTCCAGCTACTGAATATCCAACAATTCTAGCTAACGGTTGTAAGCCTTTTTCTTTCGCTTTTTCTTCGCTCATTAATACTAGAACTGCACTTCCGTCATTCAGGCCAGATGCATTACCTGCAGTTACAGACCCATCTTTACGGAATGCTGGTTTTAACCCTGCTAATTTTTCCGCTGTAATATCTGCACGTGGATGCTCATCCTTCGAAAATACTACTTCTTTTCTACGTTCTTTTATTGTAATAGGAACAATTTGATCGTCAAAGTGTCCAGACTCGATTGCCTTCAGTGCCAATGTATGACTGCGAAGAGCAACTTCATCTTGTTCCTCTCTTGTAATTTCATATTGTTCAACTAAATTTTCCGCTGTTTCACCCATCATAATATGGTGAATCGGATCTTCTAACACTTCCCACACCGTATCACGAATTTCTCCGTGCTGTAGACGTTGTCCCCAGCGGTGCTGTTTCAATGCATAAGGGCTCGAACTCATCGCTTCTACTCCACCTGCAACAACAACATCACTTACACCTAATTGGATTTGCATTGCAGCTGACATAATTGCTTGCATACCTGAAGAACATTGACGTTGGATTGTATATCCCGTAACTGTGTCAGGAAATCCTGCCGCTAATGCAGCTGTTCTCGCTGTATTTGCTTCATCAGTTCTTTGAATACAATGACCTAAAATTACTTCATCAACTTCATGTGGTTCTACCCCGCCTCGTTTTACAGCTTCCTGAAGTACAGGAACAGCTAATTCTACTGGCGTTACATTTTTTAGCGCTCCTCCAAAAGTTCCAATTGGCGAACGAACTGCAGCTGTAATAACAACATTATGCATTTTGTACTTGCCCCTCTCTTATGTACCCTAGTAAGTTTTTAGGTGAAATTCCATAAGATGTATATCTATAACTATCATACTATAAACATACTAAAAAATCAAAATATTTAATATAATAAAAATAGAAGGAATTAACCTTCTATTCTGTCAGTGCATATAAAAACTTTTGCAAAATTTTCTCTGTCGTTTCATTCAATTTTGGCAACTTATCTACTGGAAAATATTGAAGTTTCAACCCTTCATGATCGAGCTTTAATTCCCCGCTCACATGATGTGCCTGATACAGATGAATGACATTGAAAATTTCATCGCCATTCGGATAACGGAAATATACTTCTTTTCCTGATAGAACACCAAGAAATTGCATTATTTTTGCAGTTAACCCCGTTTCCTCAAATAACTCTCTACGTGCCGTTTCTTCTGTCGTTTCACCCAGTTCCATCGCCCCGCCAGGTACACCCCAATCATATGTATCTGAACGATATTGAAGCAATACTTCTTGTTTATCATTTAATATAATGATTGCTGATCCTACGAGAATAAGCGGTCTTGTACCAACGACTTTTCGTAACTCTTCAATATACCCCATATGTAAATTCCCCTTTCCCTAACCTCCCTTATCATAACAAAATTTCTCTCTTTTTGTTCATGTAATTTTAAAGAAAAAAAGGAAGCTTTCGCCTCCGTTTTTTCATCTTTATTTCTTAAAACTTTCATATTTTACAGCTTCAAAAGCTTCCTCAATTTCATCATTACGATAATGGACATATGTAAAACGACCCAATTCTACTAATCTTGCTATTTCCTGTAACGCTTTATGCTGCTCATATGTTTCTTTCAGCTTAATATGTACATAAAACTTCATTAAAGGATGTTCATATAAAGGTTCTCCCACCTCTACATATACATCTTCAACCCCTTGTACAACTCTTACATAACTCGCAAATTGATAAAGTGCTTCTCTGTCTGAAACGATTTTTAATGTATACATATATTCTCCCCCTTTCCTTTACTATATCAAAAAGACGACCACACCATGTTATAGAACTATGAAATTTTTTCGACTTGTCATCTATATATTCAATAAAGAAGGCGTTTATCCATACATGACATCTTTTTCCCACATATATTATAGGAAGAACTTTTTTCATTTGAGGTGTTCCTTATGGATCCATACGTCAATATATGTATTTGCATTACTCCCGGCGCCGATATTTCTGATGACCGCATCGCAAAAGATTTAGCTGTTGCAGAATCAATTTGGCATCCCATTACATTTCAAATTCAAGAAGTAATTGTATTAAATGAACTTTTCCGTTTTTTTGACCGTGAAATCAGTTATAAAAATTCCATTCAAAGTCAAGAAAAACTGGCATCCTTTTTCCAAACATGTGTAAATGAAGCTCCTGAATGCGACCTTTATATTTGTTATATTGGCAGTGATTATTTCAAAGAAACAGCAGTAATTGCCTGCGCTTATTCTTTAGCAAAACAACAGCAACTTACTGGCTATATCGTTTTAACAAATTCAGCTGCTCCTATGAAAAATATATATACGCTCGCTCACGAAATTGGTCATATTTTATTTACAAGACGTATTCATGGAAAACTTACTCATGCAGATCCTCATTCTCCAACCGGCTCGGAGCACCACCCTTCTCCAACAAATCTTATGTATCCGATAGTCCCTCGTCCAGAAAACGTTCATATTCATTCCTTATTAACAGCAGAACAAAAAGCGCTCTCTTTACAAAGCTCTTTATTACAAAGAAAAAAACAGTAACCCTCATGTTACTGTTTAAAACAACTTATTCCAATCAACAAAACAAATCCCGGCTGCTAGAAATAAAAATAGACAACTAAATGTAAATGTAATCCCTCTAAAAATCCCTATATAATATTTCTTTGGAAATAATTTTTGGTATATCCAGAGCAGCCGCTTTTTATTGAATTTCTAGTTCATACTTTTTCTTTCTTCAATTTTTAAAGACCATTTCATTAATCCATATATACTTCCATACATAAGTAAGACCTTTGCAATTCCCCAAAATACATTACTTTCTTCTAAGTCTTTAAATAAGAACATAATCATAAGAGGAACAATTAGTACAAAAACACCCATCCAGCCAAGAACATATACTTCACCAATAAGAAGTAATAAAAAGATAATTGCTGCTAATATATATGTTTGCATTGTCGCCAATTGCAATACAGGTGTCCCATACCATTTATTCATAAACATCAATAACACCAATAATAAAATAGGAACCATTACTATTACATAAATCATTCCAAATTCTACTAATTTACTTTTAAAAGAAGACATTCTAAATGCAACAATCGTTCCAATAATCGTAATGATTAAAACGATAGGATAACCAATTAACTGTACATTTGTTAAAGTAAATTGTTGATCGGGGCTTCCAAATAAAATATTTGTCAGTAACCAATACCCACCAATACCAATAATCATCCCTAAAATACTTTTTATGCTCCCGCTTTTATCCTTCTCCATCTCTTTCGCTAATTCTTCCGCATACTCTTTTGGTGAGTCACCAAATATGTCACTTACTGTCTTTCCCTTTTTTTCACCTTCTATTAAATGAAGCTCTGCATCTTCTAGAAAAGCGTCCACATCTTCTTCTTTAATCCCTTTTGTTATTAAATATACTTTCGTATCGATTAAAAACTTTTCACCTTCTTTAGAAATCTTCATTATAACCCCTCCCTTATTTAACCATTTCTCTTCTATTTGTCTTCATCATAATTTCAACAAAAATTAAAATAAATAAACTTCCATATAAACATATAATTTGAAATAACATTGGCATGAGATCTTCAGATGTAAATGTTTTAAACAGTAACATAATAG
>NZ_JBEUTW010000324.1:0-11218 GCF_040492675.1 Bacillus sp. AP50 | reverse complement strand
GTATAACATGTTGAAGAAGTATAATATGTATACCTTATGAAATTTTAACAAAAGAAAGGTGGGTATCGAGTGAATCATGATAGCCCATCTTTTTATTTGTCATAAAAGATAATACATTAGATCTTTCATTGTTTCGAATATTCATCAATCGCCTCTAATAAGGTTCTTCTAATGATAATTGTTACTTAAAATCTCCCACATAATCTCGCTATGCTTCTTAATCCGTATATCTTGTATGTAATATTAAACGGTATAGCGCATATAATCGTATTTGCTATCTTCTTTTTGTAGGTTATTTATAATGACTTATATATTCTGCATACTTTATTTCTATGAAAGTTCACATAGAGAAGAGGTTTGCTTTTATAAGTATATTTTTGAATCCATAAGCATAATGAGAATGGATCTCATAAATATTAATCCGAGTAAGACTACAAAACATACCTCTAAAATGTTAAAGTATTAATTTAGCAAGAATTAACTAGAAAATTATATTAAACATGATAATTTAAAGCACGTTATAGGATAAACTTTAACTGCTGAATAAATAATCAACATTTCAGGAGGCAAAACAATGGCAATGAGTAACAACGATATATTAAAAAGAGTAAGATACGCTTTAGATATAAAAGACATAGATATGGTAGAAATCTTTAAACTTGGCGGGATGGAAGTAACGAAAGAAGACGTAGTTGATATGCTTACAAAAATAAAGAGGGCTCCTCAGCATGAAGCTGAAAATGATGAGGTAGCTGAAGATGAGTACGTAAAAACATGCGATATGATGATGTTAGAGGCATTTTTCAATGGATTTATTACTTTAAAAAGAGGGAAGCAAGATCCGAAACCAGGACAACCGGCACCTGTACAAAGTAAAGAGAGTGCTAATAACCTTCTTCTAAAGAAAATGAAAATCGCACTATCTTTAACGAGTGAGGATGTACTTGATATATTAGATAGCGTAGGCGTTACGGTAACAAAAGGAGAGTTAGGCGCTCTATTAAGAAAAAAAGGTCATAAAAATTACAAAGAGTGCGGCGATAGATACGCAAGGAATTTCATTAAGGGATTAGGTGTAAAGTATAGAGGATAATGAGTTCGTTAAAGCAGTAAATGATATAATAGGTAGAGTAGGACGTTCGTATCCTACTCTTTTTTATTTGTAAAAATACTATGCTAGGTGATGAAATGGTACATACATATTTAGGTGAGACAATTAATTTTCATATAACTTATAAGAAGAAAAAGTCCGTGCGTCTTTTTGTGGATTCGTATGGAAATGTGGAAGTGCAGGCTCCGAAAGGGACACCTGTTGAATACTTAGTCCAGTTGCTAGAAGAGAAGTGGGGTTGGATTCAGACAACATGTAAAGAAATGCAGGAGCGAGCGCATGGACCACAGGAAAAGGATTATGATCAAGGAGAAGGCTTTTTGTATTTAGGGAATACGTATCCGATACAGATTTCCCAAGATGCAAGCATTGAGCAAGACAACGCAGTATTTAAAGGGGATAAGTTACATATTTATGTGAAAGAGCTTAAGGATGAGAAAATACAACAAGCTTTAAAACGATTTTACTATAAGCAGTGTAAATCTTTAGTAGAGAAGAGTATTAAAGCGCATCAAAGTAATTTCAAAACAAAACCACGTTCTATTCGTATTACAGATAGTAGTCGTACTTGGGGTACTTGCGATTCGAATTTACAACTAACATTCAATTGGAAGCTAGCAATGGCACCACAGCGAGTAATTGACTATGTAGTTGTTCATGAAATGTGTCATATGGTTCATTTAAATCATGATCGATCGTTTTGGCGTCTTGTCGGGAAAATCATGCCCGATTATAAGGAAATGGAGAACTGGTTAGCTTTATCTAGTTGGAAGATGACGGTTTAATGTTGCGCTTTGTATAGGTTGCAATTATTGTCAATCTTTGTCGGTAAGTCGATATATTTCGAAAATCGCTGATATATTTGAAGTTGCGCCGATATATTTCGAAAATCGCTGATATATTTGGAGTTGCGCCGATATATTTCGAAAACCGCCGATATATTTGGAGTTGCAATCGATATGTTCAATGAAGAGAAAGTAAAAGGAGATGTCATAGCAGGCATCTCCTTTTTTGAGTATATAGATTATCGTCCAAACTTCACAACAAATTCTTCATCAACTTTCTCCATCTCATACCCACGATACCCCTCCGAAAGCAAAGCCTGCTGTCCACTAGCATCATTCATTAGAATACTTTGAACATCTGTCCAATCGTTTTCCTTATCTCTGCGCAATTCCTTCACAAAAACATACCGCAGACTACCACCATACTTTTCCTTCAGCGCAGCAATCTCCATTCCTTGCGCAAATTTATCCTTCAAACTCGGAATGTTAAAAGGAGCAACGGTGCAGCATACATAATCATATTTGCTGTCTTCTTTTTGCAATTCTTCCATAATGACTTTTGCTAATATTTTTTGCATCCCATTTCCTCGGCAGTTCGGATGAACGTTTGAGATTTCTTGATAGATGATGCGGTGTAGTTCACTTTCTGGCAAACCAATATCAAGCCCTAAATGTTCATCGTCGATAGGAGGGACGAGTAGAGCGCGAAATGCGATGAGTTCGTTTTCGATAAAAGCACCGATCATCATGCCGTTTCCTTCTAGAATGTATTGAAATTCTTCTTGTGAGAGTGGTTGTAAACGACTTTTATCTTCTAGTGCTTCAACTACGATGTTTTGTAGTGATAAAATTTGTTCGATGTGCTCTAGTGATAGTAATGTAACGTGAAATGATTCGTTATTTTGTTTTAATGTTCCTTCGTATAGAACCGTCATATGATAGTCCTCCTTTAGCGTACAACGTCTTGAAAGACGGTTAGTTCTTGTAGTGTATTTTCATTTATTTCAATGCCGAGTCCCGGCTTCTCGTTTAAGCGAATGAATGGTACATCGTAATGTAAGTTTCCGATGTCTTTTGTGAATTTTAATGGTCCTGTTAGCTCTACGCTCGTAATGATTTTCTTTGAGAAAGCGACATGGAATCCTGCGGAAGAGGCAACAGATGATTCGACCATTGATCCCACTTGGCATTCAATGCCGGCCATTTCAGCTTGATGAGCGAGCTTTACAGCTGGATATATGCCACCGCATTTCATTAGTTTTATATTCACTTTATCAGCAGCTTCTAATTTAATAATTTGGCGCATTTCACGAGAACTTTTTAGTCCTTCATCAATCATAAGCGGGAGGTCTGTCTTAGAACGGATATGAGCCATGGCATCAATATCGTCCGCGATAACAGGTTGTTCAATCCAGTCAATGTTTAAATGTCCTAATGAACGCAGTGCTGTTAATGTGTTTGCGCTATTTTTCCAGCCTTGGTTTACATCAACGCGAATAGCGATGTCATTTCCTACACGTTCTCGTACAGCTTCAATACGTTTCACATCTTCTTTTACATTCGTACCAACTTTCATTTTGAAAGATTGGTAACCTTTTTGAATCATAGAAGCAGCTTCTTCAGCCATATCTTCAGGATCGGCAATACTTAAAACGTGAGTGACAGGGAATTCTTCATGATAGCGCCCGCCAATTAATTGATATACAGGTTGATTTAGTTTTTTGCCCATTATATCAAAACAAGCAATATCAATTGCAGCTTTCGCTGTTGGAACACCGTAAATTGTATTGTCCATTATGTCGTGTATTTTTTCGATATTCATTGGATTTTTCCCGATTAGAGCAGGGGTTAGCGTATGTTTTAAAGTATGGAAAGTACTTTCCCATGATTCACCTGTGACGTGATCATCAGCAACGCCTTCACCGTAACCGATAATACCTTCATCTGTTTCCATTTTGACGATAATAGAGGGCATATCAGAATAAGAGCCATAACTAATAACAAACGGATTGCGAAGCGGTAAACGAATTGCGTAAAGATGAATAGCTGTAATTTTCATTGAATAGAAACCCCTTCCTGTTTACAATAGTTTTGTACATTTGATATAGTTGACGTTAAATAGTCGTTAATTAATGATAAGGAGTTAGAGAAAATGATGATAAAAATTGCAGTTGTCGGTTCAAAGGAGTTTATGGAGAACCTTTTTCCTATTGCTCAAAAATTAGAAGGAATAGAAATTGATCCATATATTTACCTTCATCCGGCGGAATCTTCTGAATTATTAAAGTGTCTAAAGCCTTGTGATGTCATCTTTTTCTCAGGTGCTTTACCTTATTATATGGCAAAAGAAATAAGAGAACAATTACGAATTCCAAGTACATACTTACAGCAAGACGAGACAACTATCGCATCTTCAATTCTTTCTATCATGTATCATCAAAGTATTCAACCACATAACATTTCCATCGATTTAGTAGACCGCTCGTTTATTACAAATGTGTTCCATGATATTGGTATAAAAGAAAGCCCGCAAGTGTTGGATTATGAAAATATGCTGTGGAGTAAAGATGAGATAAATAGAGTTATCGATTTTCATGTAGCTAAATATCAATCTGGAGAAGCTCATTTAGCTTTAACTAGTATTCACGCTGTTTACGACGAGCTTCAAAAAATAGGTGTTCCTTCAGAGCGCATGATTGATCCAACACAATCCATTATACATGGTCTAAAAGATGCAAAAATAAAAGCTGAGTTAGCAAAAAGCTATTCAGCTACTGTTGGTGCTTGTATTATTTCTTCCTTAGAATTACGAGCGAGTTTGCTTGAAAAACTAGATGTCATTTCAAAAGAACTACGTGGTTCATTTAAACAAGTGGATGAAATGACATGCATTTTGTATACAACTCGTGGTGATATCGAATCAATTATTAAAACAAATGCGATAGATAACTTGTTTGCGAGCGTAGAAGGAACGATAGCTATTGGATTTGGTTATGGGAAAACCGTGAAAGAGGCGGAGCAAAATGCAAAAATTGCTCAAAGTTTTGCAAAGAATAATCCAATAGATCGTTGTTTTTATATACTAACAAGTGATAAAGATTTGTTTGGTCCGTTCCCGAAAGAACAGAGAGTACAAAGTTTGAAAAATGATAATCCGGAACTAATGAAAATAGCGAAGGAAACGAAGCTTAGTCCGGCCAACTTGTCAAAAATCATTCAATTTAGTCAATCGCATCCGTCATTGAAGTTTACAGCAGCTGACCTTTCTGAGTACTTACAAGTGACTCGAAGATCGACAGAAAGGTTGTTAAAGAAATTAGTTGATTACGGGTATGCTCATATTTGTGGCGAGGAAATGCCCTATCAACAAGGGCGACCTCGCGCACTATATGAACTGAATTTACCGCTATTTTTAAGCTTCTAGTTGAGCTTTTTGTTTCTTTAGTAATTCTGCTTTTTCAATGTCTGATAGTTTTACAATTGTGAAGCCTGTTATGCCATAAATGATTGAGATAATAGGTACGATGAAATTCAAAATAGCATAAGGGGCATATTCAAATGCACCTACGCCAAGTGTAGCGAGAATAAATACACCGCACGTATTCCAAGGAACGAAGACAGAAGTTAATGTTCCGCCATCTTCTAATGCTCTGGATAAGTTTTTTGAATGTAGTCCTTTTTCTGTGTATGCATTTGCGTACATTCTTGAAGGGACAACAATTGAAATATATTGTTCAGAGCAAGTAAGGTTTGTTGCAAAACAAGATGCGATAGTAGAAGCGATAAGCCCTTTTGCTGATTTCGCTAACTTTAAAATTTGATTTACAATTGAGCGAAGAATACCTGTATGTTCTAATACTCCTCCGAAAGTCATAGCGACAATTGTCATAGAGACTGTATTCATCATCGAATCTAAGCCACCGCGGTTAAATAGTTCGTCTACTAGCTTGTTTCCAGTGTCTATAACAAATCCAGCTTGGAGTGCACCGACAGATGCTGAGACAGAACCACCTTGAATAAAGACTTGTGATAAAAATCCTAAAATAATACCGACGAGAATCGCTGGTATAGCAGGAACTTTTTTTGCGACCAATACCATAACGACTACGGGTATAATGAGTAGGAAAGGTGAGATAACAAAGTTTTGTTGCAATACTTGTAACGTTTGATCGATGCTCTTCGCATCAATATTGTTAGCGCCGAAGCTTCTTCCTAAGAGCGCGTAAACGATAAGAGTAATAATTAAACCTGGAACTGTAGTAAATAACATATGACGAATGTGTGCGAATAAATCTGTATTTGTTAATCCTGCGGCTAGGTTAGTTGTATCTGAAAGCGGTGACATTTTATCGCCAAAATAAGAGCCTGAAATAATGGCACCAGCAACCATTGGAGCTGGGATTCCCATACTTAGGCCAATTCCCATTCCAGCAACACCAATTGTCCCCATTGTAGACCAAGAGCTACCAATTGCTAATGCAACGATAGAACAAATGACGGTAATGGAAACTAAAAATAGTGATGGAGTTAAAAGTTTTAAACCGTAATAAATCATCGTTGCGACGATTCCACCGCCAATCCAAGCACCAATTGTTAAGCCAACAAGAATAATAATGACGATAGCAGGTAATGCAAGACGAATCCCTTTATACATTGCTTCTTCAAGATCATTCCATTTGTAACCATAACGCCAAGCGACAATAGAAGCAACGGTTGTACCGATAATAAGTGGAACGTGAGGGGTTTGTTTTAATACAACAATTGTAACCATCATAACTGCAACGGTAATGATAATAGGGATAATCGCTATTCCAAAAGGTATTTCTTTTTTCATAAAGTTCCTCCTTGTTACGTATGTTTGTTTGTATTTTTAGAATTGTCGTAAAATAGACGTTTATTAGGTTATGATAACTAAAAGTTTATGTAAGCGTCAACATAAAAAACAGAAAATAAGGAATGTTCTAGTTGTTTGTTTAGTTTGTAATATAAGTGCAGAGTAAGGTTTTTAAGTATTTAAAAATAAACAATTGACTTTTTTCTTAAAATTCAATATGTTCATAAAAACATCTGTTTTTCATAAGTATAATTAACCCGAATCGTTTGTAATGTGGGAAGGAGACTGGAACGTTGAAAACATTAGAACTACAAGAGCGCTTAACGGAGATTTTTCAGCATTTACACGAAAACCCTGAAGTAAGTTGGAAAGAATATGAAACGACAGCGTATATTACTGACTTTTTAAAAGAAGAAGGAATTTCATATAGAACATTTGATGATTGTCCAGGTGTAATTGCTGAGATTGGAGGCGGGAATCCAGTTATTGCGATTCGTGCTGATATGGATGCACTTTGGCAAGAAGTAAATGGAGAATTTAAAGCGAACCATTCATGTGGCCATGATGCTCATATGACCATTGTAATGGGACTTATTTTACAATTGAAAAATATGAGATGGAAAAGTGGTATGGTTAGATTTATTTTTCAGCCGGCAGAAGAGAAGGGGAATGGTGCTTTGAAGATGGTGGAGAAAGGTGCTGTAGATGATGCTGATTTCTTATTTGGCATCCATCTAAGACCAATTGAAGAACTATCTTTGAAACAAGCAGCCCCATCTATTCGCCATGGAGCAGCAGGGTTTTTAGAGGGTATGATTCATGGGGAGGATGCACACGGGGCAAGACCACACCAAGGTGTGAATGCGATTGATGTCATTTCCATGATTAATATCGGTTTGAAAAATATTTGGCTGCCACCGCAAAGTTCTTATTCAGTAAAAATGACGAGATGCCAAGCAGGTGGTGATAATTTAAATATCATTCCAGGAAATGGTCATTTCAGTTTAGATGTAAGAGCTGAGAGTAATATACTATTAGAAGAATTAAAGAAAAAGATTGAGCATGTAATAGAATCAGCTGCATCGATGGGGTCGAAAACTTCATACGAATGGATGGATCTTGCACCAGGAGCAGAGGTTTCCGAAGAAGCAGAGCGCTTTATGCGTAAAGGTATTCTCGAAGTGTATGGGGAAGAGAGATGCACAGGGCCTCTCTATACGACAGGAAGCGATGATTTCCATTACTATACAGTGAAAAGACCACATTTAAAAGCTGTCATGCTTGGACTAGGAGCAGACCTACAACCTGGATTACACCATCCGTATATGAGGTTTGATCATAGTTGTATTATGGATGGGGTAGAAATATTGAAACAAACTGTATTGAAAGTGTTAGAAGACAGGGGCTAAAGAGCTCCTGTTTTTTTGTCGTGAATTGTCGGTAAATCGATATATTGAGAAAATCGTTGATATATTTGAAGTTATGATAGATATATTGAGAAAATCGTTGATATATTTGAAGTTACGATAGATATATTAAGAAAATCGTTAATATAATTTCACGTACCTATTAATTTGATGAAAAATGAGCCTCCAGTACATGGTGTATAATAATAAGTACCATTTTTTAATAGGAGAAAACGAATGAACGAACAATATTACGATGCAGTTTTACATATAAAAACAGTCGGTGAGCAAAAAGGGTTTAACAAATCTATGCATTATCACCGTTATGAACCGACGCCGTATAGCGGATTAGATGAGTTACTGAATCAATATGAAATAAAAAGTAGTGACCGAATTGTAGACTTTGGGTGCGGAAAAGGGCGATTAAACTTTTATATGCATCATAAATGTGGGGCTTCAGCAGTTGGAATTGAAATGAATGAAGAGTTTTATAAAGAAGCGATTGATAATCGAGATCGTTATGCACGAAAGGCAAGAAACAGTAAGGGGAAAATTCAATTCCAATGTTGTTTAGCGCAGGAATATAAGATTGATCCACATGATAATAGGTTTTATTTCTTTAATCCGTTTTCTGTGCAAGTGTTTATGAATGTAGTAAATAACATTTTGCTTTCAGTAGAAAACACGGGGAGAGAAGTGGATATTATTTTATATTATCCTTCTGAGGACTATATTTTCTTCTTAGAAAATCAGACTGCGTTTGAGCTGAAGAAAGAAGTTAGATTGCCAGGTGCTTATGAGAAGAATGGGAATGAGAGGTTTTTAGTTTATACATTAGGGTAATAAAAAAACAGGTGCCAAGGCACCTGTTTTTTATTAGTTACGGATTAAGTAATCAAATGCACCTAAAGCTGCGTTTGCACCTGAACCCATAGAGATGATGATTTGTTTGTACGGATTATTTGTACAGTCACCTGCAGCAAACACTCCTGGTACGTTTGTAGCGCCGTGCTTGTCTGTTACGATTTCACCGCGAACGCGTTCAACTGTTTCGCCTAACCAGTCTGTGTTTGGCACAAGACCGATTTGTACGAATACACCTTGTAATTCAACGTGATGAACTTCTTCAGTTTCACGATCGATGTAAGAAATACCGTTTACTTTATCAGTACCAGTGATTTCTTTCGTTTGAACGTTTTTCAGAACAGTTACGTTTGGTAAGCTGTTAAGACGCTCTTGTAATACAGCATCAGCTTTTAATTCTGGCATGAATTCAAGAACAGTTACGTGCTTAACGATACCTGCTAAGTCGATAGCTGCTTCAATACCAGAGTTACCTCCGCCGATAACTGCTACGTCTTTTCCAGTGAATAATGGACCGTCACAGTGTGGGCAATATGCTACACCTTTATTTTTGAACTCAGCTTCACCTGGTACGCCAACATTACGCCAGCGAGCACCTGTAGAAACGATTACGCTCTTACTTTTCAGAATAGCGCCGTTTTCAAGTTCCACTTCAATAAGTTCTTTTTTCTCTAAACGTTTCGCACGTTGTAGATTCATTACATCGATGTCGTATTCTTTTACGTGTTCTTCAAGGCTTGCTACTAGCTTAGGACCTTCAGTCTTTTTTACGCTGATGAAGTTCTCAATGCCCATAGTATCCATTACTTGACCACCGAAGCGCTCAGCAACGATACCAGTGCGGATGCCTTTACGTGCTGCGTAAATTGCTGCACTTGCACCAGCAGGGCCGCCACCAACAACAAGAACATCGTATGGATCTTTATCAGAAAGCTCTGATGCATCTGGACCGTTACCCATTTTAGCTAAAATTTCTTCAAGTGTCATACGACCGCTTCCGAAAGATTCGCCGTTTAGGTAAACAGTTGGTACTGCCATGATGTCTTTGCTTTCTACTTCCTCTTTGAATGCAGCGCCATCAATCATAGTATGTGTAATACCAGGGTTAAGAACGCTCATTACGTTAAGAGCTTGTACAACATCAGGACAGTTATGACAACTTAGGCTGATATAAGATTCAAAATGATATTCGCCTTGAATGTTTTTAATTTGATCGATTAATTTTTGTTCAACTTTTGGAGCGCGTCCACTTACTTGTAGTAAAGCTAACACTAATGATGTAAATTCGTGTCCTAATGGAATACCAGCGAATACGACACCAGTGTCTTCACCAGGGCGGTTTACGCTAAAGCTTGGTGTTCTCTCTAATTCAACTTTTTCTACTGTAATCTTAGATGACATAGTAGCTAATTCGTCTACTAGAGCTAACATATCTTTAGATACGTTATCGTCTCCTGCGCTTACCTTAAGTAAAATATCGTTCTCCATTAATTGAAGGTATTGGGATAGTTGTGTTTTTATATCTGCATCTAGTATCATTTTGATCGAACTCCTTAGATTTTGCCTACAAGGTCAAGGCTTGGTTTAAGTGTTGCAGAACCCTCTTGCCATTTAGCTGGGCAAACTTCACCTGGGTTGTTACGTACGTATTGAGCAGCTTTAATTTTGTTAACAAGAATGCTTGCGTCACGGCCGATACCGTCAGCATTGATTTCCATAGATTGGATAACGCCGTCTGGATCGATGATGAATGTACCACGAGCAGCAAGACCTTCTTCTTCCATTAAAACGTTGAAGTTTGTAGTGATTGTGCGAGTTGGGTCACCAATCATGATGTACTCGATTTTGCCGATAGTTTCTGAGCTATCATGCCATGCTTTGTGAGTGAAGTGAGTGTCTGTAGATACAGAGTATACTTCAACGCCTAAGTCTTTTAGAGTTGCGTATTGGTTTTGTAAGTCTTCAAGTTCAGTTGGGCAAACGAATGTGAAGTCAGCTGGGTAGAAACAAACTACACTCCATTTTCCTTTTAAACTTTCGTCAGTAACTTGGATAAATTCTCCATTATGGTAAGCATTAGCTTTAAACGGTTTTACTTCTGTGCCGATTAATAACATATTAAAATTCCTCCTAAATGTTGGTTTTGAGCATCAAAAAATAGTGTGCTCATAAAATATATTTTTTAATTAACTATAATAATTCTAATTCGATATTAATT
>NZ_JBEUTW010000323.1:0-5292 GCF_040492675.1 Bacillus sp. AP50 | reverse complement strand
GGATAGTAGTGGTCTAGGATGGTTTTGTATTTGGGTAGCAATTATAGCCTTATTCTATATGGTTGTTTCATTTGTTCAATTCCATGATGTTGTTAATGCGTTAACGTGGTTTATGTGGGCATTACTTTGGTATTTATTCTTTGTATTAAATACACAAAAGAAGAACATTAATCAATATCTTGGAAGGATTGCCTTCGTACAATCATGGGTAACATTGACTTTACCTTCACTCTTTTATTTTATGGGAGTGTGGGGAGAGGGATTCGTATATGAATTATGGGTTTATGTATCTGTAATTTCTATTTTATACTTCTGTTATTGTATTTATAAATATCGAGTACGTTAATATATTATCTGTATAAAGGCATGGAATCGTTAAACGAATTCCATGCTTTTTATATGTTAGCACTTATAATAGAGAGGTAGTATTTTACAATTTGCTAAAGTGGGGATGATGAAGTTGAAAAAAGTATTGGTGCTAGGGGGAACAAGATTTTTTGGTAAACATTTAGTAGAAGCACTTTTGCAAGAGGGGCACGATGTAACGATTGCGACGAGAGGAATTACGGAAGATTCTTTTGGCAGTAGAGTAAAAAGACTTATTGTAGATAGGGAAGATGAAAAACAACTAGCAGAGCGTCTAGGAGATAAAAGTTATGATATTGTATACGATAATTTATGCTATAGCTCGAATGCAGCGAAGGTAATATGTGAAGTGTTACGAGGGAAAACGAAGAAATATGTTATGACATCTTCAATGGCCGTCTATGAACCTGCCCTAAGCTTATCAGAAGAAGACTTTAATCCGTACGAGTATGCAATCGCGTATGGAGATAGGAATGACTTCAATTATGGTGAAGGAAAGAGATTAGCTGAAGCCGTTGTATTTCAACATGCAACATTCCCAGTCGTTGCAGTGCGTTTTCCAGTTGTTATTGGAGAAAATGATTATACGAAAAGGTTACAATTTTACGTTGAATGTATTGTGAACCAAAAACCTATCGTTGTGGATCATGTAGATGGAACTTTGTCATTTATACATGAAAAAGAGGCAGGAGAGTTTCTAGCTTGGTGCGGAATGGCAAATGTGAGAGGACCAATTAACGCCTGTAGTAACGGAGTAGTTTCTATGGAAGAAATTATTCATTTCATAGAAGAGAAGACAGGAATAAAAGCACTCATTCAGAAAGCTGGGGGAAATATAGCTCCTTATAACGAGGTAACTAACTGTACGTTACATAATGGAAAGGCTCGTGAATTCGGATTTTTGTTCCGAGAGCTGAAACTAGAAATAAAAAATATTTTAAAACATTATATAAATACAATGAAGTAATCATAAATCCCCCGGTGGCAATCCGGGGGATTCTGGAGGATTTCGACAATACTGATTTTACATTACCAAATTTACCTTATACGTACGACTAATGTTTTTGTGATTGAATTGCTTGTAAATACTTCTCGTTTACTTGGTCCCAGTTTACTGTATGCCACCAGTTGGTAACAAACTCTGGGCGCCTATTTTGATACTTTAAATAATAAGCATGTTCCCATACATCAATTACGAGTAAGGGGATTTTCCCTTCTTGCAAAGGCGTATCTTGATTTGGTGTACTCATAACAGAGAGTTCCTCACCGTCAAGAACAAGCCATCCATAGCCACTTCCAAAACGACTAATAGCTGCTTTGGAAAGTTGATCTTTTAAGTTGTCAAAGGTATTGAAATAATAATCAATTACTTTTGCAACGTCTCCATTAGGCTCACCGCCACCTCGTGGGCTCATCACTTCCCAAAAAAGACTATGACAATAGTGACCACCACCGTTATTTCGTACAGCTGTAACAATTTCCTTCGGTAAAGCATCTAAATTACATAGCAATTCTTCTAAAGATTTATTATGTAATTCAGTATAATTTTCTAAAGTAGCATTTAAATTGTTTACGTATGTCGCATGGTGCTTTCCATGATGAATGGCAAGTGTATTGCTATCAATATGTGGCTCTAGTTCATCATAGTCATATGAAAGCTTTGGCAATTGAAATGAAGACATAACATTCCCTCCTTTCGACTTAAAAAAGTTGGTCTAGGTAAAAATACTTTACCTGAGTCAAAAATACACCCATTTTCCATATAAGTCAATAGTAATTCCAGTAATTTTCTGAAAAATATTACAATAAAAGTAACACTCTCACTTTCATTTGTGACTCCTATCCTTTTTGCTTATACTGTAAAGTAGCAGGGTTTTGTTGAAATAGAAGGAGATTGTTTATGAGTAAAACGAAACAATTAATAGAGGAAGCAAGTAATTTTATTACGATTTGTTATAAGGAGCTTCATAAAGAACAATTGATAGAAGAACGTATAAAAGAAATTCAAATTGAGATAGAGAAGACAGGGACATATGAGCATACATTTGAAGAACTTGTTCATGGTTCACGAATGGCATGGCGTAACAGTAATAGATGTATTGGAAGACTATTTTGGAGTAAGATGCACATATTAGATGCGCGCGAAGTAAATGATGAAGAGGGTGTATATAATGCATTAATTCATCATATTAAATATGCAACGAACGACGGAAAAGTTAAACCAACCATTACGATTTTTAAGCAATATCAAGGTGAAGAAAATAATATAAGAATTTATAATCACCAATTGATTCGATATGCAGGATATAAAACAGAAACGGGAGTGATTGGTGATTCTCATTCCGCTACATTTACGGACTTTTGTCAGGAGCTTGGTTGGCAAGGAGAAGGTACGAATTACGATGTATTGCCACTTGTGTTTTCTATAGATGGAAAAGCGCCTATATATAAAGAAATTCCGAGAGAAGAAGTAAAAGAAGTGCCAATTGAACACCCGGAATACCCTATTTCATCACTTGGAGTAAAATGGTATGGTGTTCCAATGATTTCAGATATGCGTTTAGAAATTGGCGGTATTTCTTATACAGCCGCTCCGTTCAATGGATGGTATATGGGAACAGAAATTGGGGCGCGCAACTTAGCAGATCATGATCGTTATAATTTACTTCCGGCTGTTGCGGAGATGATGGATTTAGATACATCGAGAAACGGTACCTTATGGAAAGATAAGGCGCTAATTGAGTTGAATATTGCCGTACTACACTCCTTTAAAAAACAAGGAGTTAGTATTGTTGATCACCATACTGCTGCACAACAATTTCAGCAATTTGAGAAGCAAGAAGCTGCTTGTGGTCGTGTTGTAACAGGTAATTGGGTATGGCTTATTCCACCATTATCTCCAGCTACCACCCACATTTATCATAAACCGTATCCGAATGAAATTTTGAAGCCAAATTTCTTTCATAAATGATATTTAGTGTAGGTTTTTTCTGTGAAATATAATTTTTTTTAATTACTGTTATGTAGCAAATGGAAGCCTTTACTCTCGGTTATTTTTGGAAGAGGCTTTTTGAACCAAGGAGTTCCTTATGTTATAATCAAATTTCTGTTTCGAAGACCTTATAGAAATATAAGGTCTTTTGTTTTGCTTTTTTATGTAAGAGGAAGAGATTCTTTCTTTTTAATAAGGGATTTGGCATATTTTTAGGGACAACATAAGTATGTGGGAAGTCGATAAAATGTTATGCATATATAATTATTGTGTTTTGGTTTTAAACAATAAAACATAATAAAGTTGTTTTTTTAGATTGCTGAGGAAGGAGGAAGTGTAAATGAGAATGAAGAGTCGAAAAACTGATTGGCCTGTATTTATTATTAGTGGTGGTTCACTTTTATTATTTGTAATTGCAGTTTTTTTGAACAAGGATTATGTAGAGAGTGCGATTAATAAAAGTTTCGCTTTTTCAATTAAATATTTCGGTGCCTTCTGGCAAGTTTTATTATTAGGTACATTTATTGTTGCGATGTGTATGGCGTTCTCCAAATATGGGAGAGTTAAGCTTGGAGGATTAGAAAAACCTGAGATTAGTACGGCAAAATGGCTTGCTATTATTATGTCTACATTACTTGCCGGAGGTGGCGTTTTTTGGGCAGCAGCAGAGCCAATGTATCATTTGATGACGGTGCCACCAATACATGATGGTATATCTGCTGGAACGAAAGAAGCAGTCATGCCTGCTTTAGCACAAAGTTATATGCATTGGGGATTTTTAGCATGGACGATTTTAGGTACAATTAGTGCGGTAGTTATGATGTATGGACATTATCATAAAGATATGCCGCTAAAACCTCGAACGCTTTTATATCCTATTTTTGGGGAAAAATTAAGAAAGAGCCTGCTTGGAACGATAATTGATGCAGCTGCAATTATTGCAGTAGCTGCAGGTACAATTGGCCCAATTGGATTTTTAGGTTTACAAGCAAGTTATGGATTACAAGAATTATTTGGAATTTCTGATGTGTTTACTACTCAATTAGCAATTATTGTTTGTGTGGTGGCCGTGTCTACCATATCGGCAGTAACAGGTATTGATAAAGGGATTCAAATTATAAGTAATTTAAATGTTAGATTAGCAATTGTATTAATGGCATTCATATTACTATTTGGGCCAGGTGGATTTATTATTGATTCGTTTGTTTCTTCGTTTGGATTTTATGTAAATGAATTTATACCGATGAGCACATACCGTGGTGATGCAAGTTGGTTAGGATCTTGGACAATCTTTTTCTGGGGATGGTTTATTGGATACGGACCAATGATGGCAATTTTAGTGAGTCGAATTTCAAGAGGGAGAACGATTCGAGAAATCATCGTTGCAATTGGAATTATCGCACCTATTATTACAACGTTTTGGTTTACTATATTAGGTGGATCAGGCGTGTTTTATGAGTTGATGAATCCTGGGTCTATCTCGGACGCATTAAGTGAATCTGGTATGCCGGCAGCTATGATTGCAATTACAGGACAATTGCCACTTTCTAATATTATTGGACCAGCATTTCTTTTATTAACAATTTTATTTGTAGTGACAACAGGGGATTCAATGGCGTATTCCATTTCAATGGCAGTGACTGGAGACGGAGATCCTAGAATTAGTTTGCGAATTTTTTGGTCGCTTATTATGGGCGCAGTTGCAGCAATTCTTTTATATATGGGTGAAGGAAGTATTAATGCGCTACAATCGTTTATCGTGGTGACGGCAGTTCCGGTATCAATTTTGTTATTCCCAATGCTATGGTTAGCGCCTAAAGTTGCGGGAGAATTAGCATTAAAACAAGGTATTGTAAAAGAAGAAGATAAAACTGCATTCTTATTTCAGAAGGCTAGTAAATCAAAATAAATAAAAACGTAAAAGAGGAAGCATC
>NZ_JBEUTW010000322.1:0-3973 GCF_040492675.1 Bacillus sp. AP50 | reverse complement strand
ATATTATACTATTCTGAAAATTATAAGTAAATAATAGGTTTTAACTTAATAAAGGTATAAAAAAGCGAGTCATTCTATTACACTAGATAACTCGCTTTTAATTTGTAAGTTTTACTTTATAAGAAAATAAGAGTAAGTACACCTACGATAATACAATAGAAAGAGAAATATTTTAAATTTCCTTTTGCCATAATGTTCATAAACCATTTTAGTGAAATATACGTCATGATAAATGTTGCGATGAATGCAACGACATATGGTACGAATAATGTGTCTAGATTTGGATCATTTGCAATGTCTGTAATGCTTAACAATAAGCCACCTAAGCTAACAGGAATGTATAGTAAGAATGAGAAGCGAAGAGCTGTTTCTTGCTTCATACCAAGTAACATTGCTGCTACGATTGTGGCACCAGATCGGCTTATTCCGGGAATCAGTGCACAAGCTTGTGCTAATCCGACGATGATTGCATCTTTCATAGAAAGGTCGCCATCATTTTTACGACCGCGTAAATTTCTAATAATCCAAAGGCCGACAGCAGTAATAAGAAGGGAAACCCCAACCATCTTCACACCTTTTAAGTACTGATCGATGTAATCTTTAAATAAAACACCAATAACACCTGCTGGAATGGTTGCAATAACAAGATAAATAATAAAGAAGAAATCTGATTTTGCGTCTTCTGTTCTTGTAAATATATAAGAGAGACCATTCTTTGTTAGACGAATTAAATCATTTCTATAAATAAGTAATACAGCTAATAATGAAGCTGAATTAACAAGTAGTTCGAAGCTAAACCCTTCTATTTTTAGTCCTAGCAAATGTTGTGCTAAAACGAGATGACCACTTGAAGAAATCGGAATTGGTTCTGTTAATCCTTGGAACAGACCGAGAATTAAATATTTTAAAACGTAGTAAAATTGTTCCATAATAACCTCCTTGTTTATTAGTTGAAAGAAACAACTTTTCCATTATAACAAAGATATGGATGAATATTGAAAAGAAATAAATATTCGAAATAAAATAAAAATCCCTTATAGCAGTATAAGGGATTCTTAATTTTAATTAAGAAGTCACTGTTCCTTGAAGACTTTTAGACAATTGAACATCGACTTTTTCAGCATCATGAATATGATTCATAATAGTAGTATTTAATTTTTGGAACATTTGTTGTGTATTAGCAAATTCTCGTAATATGTCATCATTACAAGACTTTTGGTTTTCGATAGCCTTAATAACATTTGTAGCACCATTTTGTAACGTTTGAATCATAACTAAAATATTTTCAATTCTAGCATTTGTATCGGCGCTCATTTCTACACCTTCATCGACTAAATGTAAATTATCTTTTGTGTTATCATATGCTTTTTCAATTTCTTCTTGAATTTTTTTCGTTAAGTTGCCGATGTTTTTTGTACTTTCTGCTGTACTTTCCGCTAGTTTTCTTACTTCATTGGCAACGACAGCGAATCCTTTACCGTGCTCTCCAGCACGCGCGGCTTCAATACTCGCATTTAATGCAAGTAAATTTGTTTGTGCTGCAATGTTTTGAATGACTTCTACAATTTGCTCGATTTCCTTTGAGCGTTCGCTTAGATGATTCATACTATTAGACGTGCGTTGAGATTGTTCACCTAATTTATTAATTACAATAAGTAAGCGGTGAACGGATTCTTTTCCTTCATTAGAGCAGTCAATAATTTCTGCAATAGACTGAATTAAGCTTTGTTCCTTTTGTAACATTTCATTATTTAACTCATTGGAATGTGTCGTACGTGTTGAAACATTTTCGAAACATGAACTTAACTGTTGAACTAAATTTTGAAGTGTATTGTGTTGGTTATTTACAAGTTGATGCTCTTGTACAACGCTTTGTACACGATCGTGGATAGTAGAAATAGTCTCTTGCTTTTCAATATCTTTTTGTTTTAATTCTGCTTCTAATTCTTGTATACGCTCTTCTAATTGAGCAATTGTATGTTGGAGTGATTTTTTTTGAGTAAACATGTATTTATTTCAACCGCCTTCGAAAGTTATATTTTCTCTATATTTGGATTTTAGCATCTTTTGTATTTTTTAAATATAGGAATTGTTAAATATTTAAGAATCTATTACATTTTATTCATAATTCTCTTTTTTTCGTCACGAAAAATAAACTGTATTTAATCGTTTTGTAAACAAACTGTAAAATAAATCATGTATAACTGTATAAGAAGGGAGTCGGATTATGAACTATTTTAAGCGAATCAGCTGTCTAGTATTAGCAGGAATTATCGGTCTTTCTAGTACAGTCGCTGTTAAAGCAGAGTCAAACGACGAGAAACTTAACAACATGCAACAGCAATTGCAACAAAACGATGCAGAAATGCAAAAGAAAGAGCAAGAGAAGCAAGCTGTTAGTAAAGAAATTAAAGGTATTGAAAACGAACTACATAATTTAAATAATACAATTGCAAAAAATAAAGAGGATCAAGCTGCTATTCAACGTAAAATCGATGAAACACATAAGCAGATTGAGCAAAAAAAGCAAGAAATTGTCGTTTTGGAGGATAAAGTCCTTGCTCGTAAAGATATTATGAGAAAACGTATGGTTTCTGTTCAAAACAGTTCAAATACAAGTTTAGTAGTAGAAGTTGTAGTAGAGTCAAAAAACTTTGCAGACTTCTTACAACGTATGAACGCAGTTTCTACTATTCTAGAAGCTGATAAAGAAATTTTACGTCTACAAGAACAAGATCTTCGTCAAATTGAAGAAGATAAGAAAACAATTGACGAAAAAGAAGCATCTTTAGTAGTAGACAAACAAAAATTAGCAAAAGCGCAAGCTGAACTACAAGATAACTTGAAAAAACGTCAAGATAACTTACAAACAGTTCAAGCTAAATATAATGAAGTTGCAAGTCAACTTAATTTAGCAGCGGAAGAAAAAGCTAAAATTGAATCAAATATGAAGACAGTACAAGAAACGATTGCTCGTGAGCAAGAAGCAGCAAGAATCGCAGCAGAAGAGCGTGCAAAAGCAGAAGCGGCTGCAAAAGCAGAGCAAGAAGCTTTAGCGAAAGCACAAGCAGAAATTGCTGAAAAGAAAAAGCAGGAAAAAGCTAGTAAACCAGCTGAACCAGTAGCTAATAATAATTCGAAGGTAGAACCTGCAAAACCTGAACCAACTTCTAAGCCAACTGCTGGTGGGAAAGAAATTTATGTAGAAGCTACAGCTTATACAGCTGATCCAGGGGAAAATGGTTATGCACCAGGTCAACAAGTATTTTCTGCATGGGGACACTATAACTTAACTGCAAATCCAGGAATGAAATTAATTGCTGTAGATCCAAATGTTATTCCATTAGGTAAGACTGTAAATGTTGAAGGGTATGGAGTCGCAATTGCAGCAGATACTGGTGGAGCGATTAAAGGTAACAGAATTGATGTGTTAATGCCTGATAAAGGGTCTTCTAGTCAATGGGGAAGAAAAATCGTTAAAGTTACAATTTTAAACTAACAAGTAATCCAACTTTACAATACGTAGAGTTGGATTTTTTTATAATAATAATGTTAAGTTGAGTTTACATTTTGTTAAGGATAGCATACAATAATGGTGAGAGGTGGTAAATTTGACCATTTTAAACAGAGTAAAAGAATTAAGAGCTCGTTTTAATTTTACGCAAAGTGTATTAGCAGAAAAGGTTGGAGTAACGAGACAAACAATTGCTGCAATTGAAAAAGGGGATTACGTTCCTTCATTGTTATTAGCACTTACGATTTGTGATGTGTTTCAGTTAAAGATGGAAGATGTGTTTGTTTTAAATAAGGAGGGAGAAGAGGATGAATAGAATTGTTTTTTCTTATATTATAAATGTACTCTATACTGCACTAGCATGTTGGACATTTGTTGAATTTTATAGTGTTATTACAGAGTTAGCACATATAATTAAAAACGAGAAATTCCCGTTTGAAGTATGGTTTAATGGAGTAC
>NZ_JBEUTW010000321.1:0-7361 GCF_040492675.1 Bacillus sp. AP50 | reverse complement strand
GTAATAAGTTATGTAACTTTAAAAATTTCCGGTCAGTAAAAAAAGATGAATTCTTTTAAAAAAGAATTCATCCATAAAATAAACTATTTATTTTTATTACAGTTACATCCTTTTTTCTTTACATAGCCTTGCTCGGCTAATTCTCTTTGCGATTGGGAATTGGAAGATTGAGAATTGGAAGATTGAGAGGATGCTGAAGAGCTACTATTTTTATTATAAGAGTAGTTTTTTCGATAGTTATAATTACTCATAGTACTATCACCTCCAATTTAATATATAAATATTATATGTATGTACACTATCAATTGTTACTATTTTTAATAGGAAGAGAAGATACAATAAAAAAATCTCCTTGGTATTTTCCTAGGAGATAAATGATGATTCTTTTGAAAATTTACAAATTAATAGCCCCAGTAAAGAGGAAAGTAATAAGAATCTTGGTGATACAGATTATGTTGTTGAGCGAGGGGCTGGGTTGGATAATTTTTCATTTCACGGTTTTGATTGCAGTTTGCCGGAGGACCAATTACAGTAGTTGATTGAATAGGGGAAACCGCTTGTTTCCATTGTTGTTCATTGAGACAGTAAGTATGGGCCATCATATGAGCTGGAGTTAACCTTAAAATGTCAGAACCGAAAATAACTTCTGGAGTTGGAGCATTGAAAATAGCTAATAAATGAGTATTATTTGCTGTAGCAATTTCGTAATGCCACCACGCTTGTGGAATGTTGGCAACTTGCCCGGGTTTTATCGGTAAGTTTAATATTTGATTCGTAAATGGATTAAGTAAAGAAACAACAGCAGACCCTGAAATACAATAAACAAGTTCAGCTGCATTTTGATGAATATGTGGTTCTACAACATTTCCTGTACTTAAATAAATATCTAATAAAGAAGTATTTTCTAAAGTATTTAATTGTTTAATACCAAGTACATTTATATAATTTTGGGCATCTTTCCGAAAAAAATTACTTTTATTTACATCATAAGTAAAATTGGTTGTGGGGGAGGTATAGTCGATGTTGGCAGTCAATTGTATTACCCGCCTTTCTATAGGTAAGTTAGGTTACAAAATTAGGATATGTGTCTAGTCTTTGTTTTGTGCTGTTGTCGGTAGCTTAATAAATTCACTTATTCCATAAAGAATAAGGTGTTAAGACCAAACTATATTCGTATTCCCATTCATACTTTGGATTGATGGAAAAAAGTAATGAAAATGTTAATTTAAAATTACATCAATCATTTATAAGGAGTGAATGTTCATGTCATTTAGTGAAATGATTAGAAATGAAGTACTCAGCTGGGCGGGTGTTTCTGAAAAACCGCATCGATTTGGTGGTATTGAAATAAATTATGGCAAGAAAGAACTTGGCCATCTTCATGGTGATAAATTAGCTGATTTACCATTTCCGAAGTTAAAGCGAGATGAATTAGTGAAGCAAGGCTTGGTAAAACCACATCACGTATTACCTGAATCAGGATGGATCAGTTATTATTTAAAGAGTGAAGAGGATATTCCATTTGCAATTGAGTTATTTCGTATGCAATATGATCGAATTAAAAAGTAATGAAATAAAGTAGGATAATAAAAATTTATTTTTATGTCACATCCCTCCTTAATCGTTCGTCTTGTATGTAGAACGATTAAGGAGGGATTTTATTATGAATACACTTGATATAGCAATTGTTGGCGGTGGGCTTGCTGGATTAACAGCATCTATATATTTAGCGAAAGCTGGAAGGAAAGTGATTGTATTAGAAAAGTCCAGTCAATTCGGTGGCCGAGGGATGACTACAAATAAAAATGGAATCTGCATGAATCTTGGTGCACATGCTTTATATAGAGGCGGGGCAGCGTTTATAACTTTTAATGAGCTTGGTATGACTCTTCCAGGTGGAATACCATCTACAAAAGCACATGGAATATGGAAAGGGGATATATTCACTATCCCAACAGATTTTTACTCAATTTTATCAACACCACTACTTTCTTGGTCTGCAAAAGTACAATTCTCACGTCTTATGATTCGTTTAGGAAATTTAGATGTAGGAGAAGTTCCGAAAATGAGTCTAACTACATGGGCAGAAAATGAAATAAAAGATCCAATGGTTCGCAATATATTTTATGCGCTATGCCGAACAACAACATATACGTTTGTTCTTTGGGATTGCACAACGATTGACAGAAGAGTACACTGTTGATTTCAAAATGGTCAATGGTATACCAGGAGTTATAGTTACAATAAACAATAAAGTAACTTATGTTCTTTCGTTTGCATTTGAGGATGAGAAAATTTCAAATATTTATATGATGGTTAACCCTGAAAAACTTATGCATTTAAATGTAAAAATATAAAAAAGCGCATTTCTTCAGAAATGCGTTTTTTATTATTTTTCCAACATTTCAAGAGGTACATCTTTTTCGCCAGCTACCTCAAATTTAATTTCCCCGTCTTCTTCATAAATACGTGTAATAATCGGTATAGTAATCATTAATTTTTTATGCTGCTTTCGTTTTCGAGCAGCATCTAAGCTAATCACGTTCATTTGTAAGCATCCTTTCTTCTGGAAATATATAAACAAAGAAAATGCGTCCGAAAAGGGCGCTTAATTGAATTTGAAATACCGATTCATTTAAATGGGGTTTATATAATTTAATAACTGCAATTTTAATATGAAATAATATGAATGGAATAATTGCACGTAGAAATTAACTTTACCAAAAAACGAAACAATATGCTATAAAAAAATTCAAATCTTTGTCATATAATAGGAAAAAGGTCTTTGTTTCGCATATAATGAAAGTAGACGGGCAGCAAGAGCTTTTTCATCATATTGCTTTGGAAAGGCGATGAAAAAAATGGATACGTTAGATTCATTATTATTTCAACTTGAACAATATGGAGAAGAGCATGATCGAAATAAAAAAACACGGGAAGAAAAATTACGGAATATTACTCGTGAGATGGGGCAATTTTTATCAATTTTAGTAAAAGGGTGTAGCGCAAAAAACATTTTAGAAATCGGAACTTCTAATGGCTATTCTACATTGTGGTTAGCTAATGCGGTAGAAGAAACAAATGGAAATGTAACAACTGTAGAGCTTTCTTCAGAACGAGTTGGAGAGGCACTTGTCAATTTTGAAAAGGCAAACCTTTTACAAAGGATTGATGTTCATAATCAAGAAGCAGGGGCATTTTTAGATGCGCAATTAGATCATTCATTTGATTTTATTTTCCTAGATTCAGAGCGTACGCAATACATGTGGTGGCTTGAGCATATAAAACGCATTTTACAACCAAAGGGTTTTCTTGTTGTTGATAACGCAACCTCTCATGCAAATGAATTAGCCGAGTTTAAAAAAATGATAGAAGAAGATGAAATGTTTGAATCGGTGTTATTGGCATTTCAAAATGGAGCATTCGTAGCGCGCAAGAAGAAATAGGAGTGAGCGCAATATAATTATCACATTGAAAAAGGGTGTATGTCAAAAGATTGAGTACAGAAGGATAGGAGAACATAATTTATAGTAACATACGAAGAATCCGCCTTCAGCATGTCGTTCTCTAGGTCTTAAGTCTGAGGAAAATTATGTTGTTTACAGGTATACTTATAGTAAGAAACAGGGAATGACTGCATAAACAGGCATTTCTAAAAAAATCGATTTCAAGCAATCAGAATGTATATGAAATACGATATAATAGATGAAATATAGTGCATATAAATTCGCACATATAAATAAAGGAGCGATTTTGTTGACTGAACTCGAGAAAAAAGAACCTGTATCGATCGTGAAAGATAATAATGTAGAAGTAGTGGTTGATACAGTTATAAAAGATGCAGAATTAGAGGAACTGAATAAAGAAGCTGATCTTTATGTACAAAAGTTAAATAGCGAGCAAAATACAGATTTATCAAAAGTATTGTCTCAGCTAGGAGATTTAGGAGATAAAGAGCAACAAGCAGCAGGACAAACGTTGTCAGCATTAAAACGTCCTGTAACAGCGATGATGAATGGAAAGAACGAAGAAATTCCAAATACATTGTTAGAATTACGAAAAGTGGTATCAGAACTTGATCCGAATTCATTAAAAGCAAGTGGTATGAAGAAAATTATGTTTAAAGTATTCAAGAAAAATCCACTTGAAACATACGTGCATAAATATCAATCTATAGATAAGCAAATTGAGGAGATTATAAGATCCCTTCTAATTGGTCGTGACAACTTACAAGAAGATACAGTTGGTCTTGAAATGCTTAAAGAGCAATCGCATGATAAAATTCACGCTCTTGATAAGCAAGTATACTTAGGGAAAAAACTTGCTGGCATGCTGGAAGCTGAGAAACAAAATCCAGAACGTCAAAGAGATATTCCATTAATTAACGATGCGTTAGAAAAGATACTTGTACGTACACGTAATATGCAGCAAGCGAAAAGTGTTTTATTACAATCTATCGCATCTGTAGACATTATTAAGAAAAATAATGAAAAGTTAACAGAGGCAATTCGTAATGCAATTACGATGACGCAAAACGTTGTAACGGTTTCAGCTGCTATTCAGTTAGCGTTAACAAATCAACGGAAAACAATCGATGCAGTGAATGCGACAAATGAAGCAATTGAATCGATGGTATTAAGTAATTCTCAAGCGTTAAAACAAAATACAGAAGAAACGACAAAATTGCTTGAAAACCCTGCTATTAGCATGGATAAATTACGTGAATCATTCCAAAATGTGTTCGCTGCAATTGAAGCATCTGAAAAATCGTCAGAACGTATTATCGAGTCAAGTAAGAAGTTCGTTATTGAACTAGACACATTTAATGATGAGATGAAGCAGAAACTCATTCAGCGTCCAAGGAAATAACGGATTATTAGAGGAGGTGAACAAATGAGTTTCATTCAAACAGTATTATTACTACTCGGTACATTGCTTTTAATAGCATTTACTGTCGTTGTTTTAGTCGTATATTTCGGACGGAAGCTGTATTTTTCATGGACGAAGCCATATAAAAGAGCGCAAGATTCTTTAGACAAGTTATCAAACAAATCAATACCGTTTCTACAAGAATTTACACAACATCCACTGTTTTATCGCTGGATTCGCACTGAAGGAAAGAAAGAACAAAATACATTAAATACTCTATTTTGTGCATCAGGTCAACGTACGAGAGAACAAGTCTTCTCGATGTTACCGAAAGAAAAGCAGAAAAAAGTGCATGTAATGGCAAAAACTACGAAAAAGCTTACGAATGAAGATATTGATGTAGCTGCGATGAAAGTGAAAGATTTCTTAAGACAAGAGACACAGCAAACTGTAAAACCGACAGACTTATCATTTTACAAATTGTATTTTTATGACCGTTATCCAGACGCATTAAATACAATTCAAGCGTATAAACGCTCAATAAATCCTTCATTACAAAGAACGGTTGATGATATTACAATTTCAGTATTGAATGCACTTCCGTACTATCAAGAGCAACGCATGTTTGAACAACAACATAAACTTGAAACGTTCTTAATGAAAGATTTAACGGCCATGTTATCGTTGGTAGTACAATTACCACCTTCACAAAGACCAGAGAAAGAAGAAGAACTGAAAATCTACTTGGAAAATTTCCAAAAAGAAATGGAAGTAGTAGAGCGAGATATTCGCGACTCAATTGATCACGATTTAAATGTGAAGATGAGAGCAGCGACTGAGAAGTTTAAGAATAAATAACAAAAAGCGCCTTAAAAGCTAAGTATCACAGCTTTAGGGCGCTTTTTGTTATGAGATTTTATTTTGCACTAACGGTAGTATGACTAGAAGCCACACTTTCATTATGCAATCGATCAACTGCAGTTACGACATACGTATACGTTTCTCCAGAAATAGCGGTTTTATCTACATAAATTTCTCCAAGTGTTGTTTTTCTTACAGTAGTAAGTAAATTTTTCGGATTTTGTATATCCACTTCATTTTTCCCATTCGCGCGGTAAATAGCGTAATAAGTAGAATCATTATCTCTATTGTCAATGATACCGATTGCAATACCTTCATCTCTTGGAATGGCACCTTTTAAAGTCGGTTGTTTTGGTGGATCATGATCAAGCCAAGGCATAGGCGGAATTAATGCAGGATATTTATATATGTCTTTTGAGAGTCTATCTTTAGCTCCAAGTGGATTGTTATTAATATCTTTTAAGCTAAAATGCATACTACCTTTTATTTCAGGATATAGCCGGTTTAATGCAATTTGTCTTGGATATTCTTCTGGATCAGACCAAGCAGGGACGGAGTTATTATTAATTTTATAGGCCGCTTGACCGATGTATAGGTGAATCGGTTTGTTATTTGTTTCTTTAACCCACCAATCTACTAATATGTCATATGCAGCTGGGGTGAAACCTATATTCCAATATATTTGCGGTGTAATGTAGTCAATATATCCTTTTTGTATCCACTCACGTGTGTCAGCATAAAGGTCATCATAGTTTCTTTGGCCTGCGGTTGTGTTAGAGCCAGTCGGATCGTCAGCTATATTTCTCCATACGCCGAACGGACTAATGCCAAACTTTACATATGATTTTTCTTGTTTTATAGCAGTATTTAAATCTTTTACAAGTTCATTTACATTGTTACGTCGCCAATCTTCTATATTTGTAAATCTACCGTTATTATATGTTTCGTACGTTTTCTGATCTGGAAATTCTTCACCGGCTACTTTATATGGATAAAAATAATCATCCATATGCAGCGCATCAATATCGTAATTTTGCACGATTTCTAAAGCACCTTCTGTTATAAATTTTTTCACTTCTGGAATACCGGGATTGTAATATAACTTTCCGCCATAAGGGACAACCCAATTGGGATGTTGCCTTGCAGGGTGATTATTTGATAATCGATTTATATCGGTGTGATTCATCGTTATTCGGTATGGGTTAATCCAAGCGTGGAATTCTATATTTCTTTTATGAGTTTCTTCAATCATAAATGCAAGCGGGTCATAACCAGGATCTTTTCCTTGTGTTCCTGTAATGTATTCAGACCAAGGACCGTAATTTGAAGGATAGAAAGCATCAGCGGTTGGTTTAACTTGTACAACAACTGCATTCATACCAGTGCTTTTTACATCGTCTAATAATCTTATAAATTCTTGTTTCTGTTTTTCAATGGGTAAGCCAGTTTTTGAGGGCCAATCAATATTCAGAACAGATGCAATCCATACAGCACGTAATTCATGTTTTTTGTATGCAGTATTTACTTCAGCATAAGTAGAGTGAGGGGGAATGAAAGAGAAAGGGATGAACAAGATGACGATACAACATATCATTAATAAACGTTTAACGATCATTTATACGCCTCCCTAT
>NZ_JBEUTW010000320.1:0-10964 GCF_040492675.1 Bacillus sp. AP50 | reverse complement strand
ATTATTAATAGGAGGATTAATGCAATGGAAATATTTCAAAAAATGTGTGCGTCAACTGTAATCATTACAACACTTTTAGGAACAGGGGGTACTATCAATAGTGTACATGCTGATTCTATAGAACAGCAGATTAAATCAGGGATAGAACAAGAAACAGATAAGCAAATCATTGTAAAATTTAAAGCGGATTTGGATTTGCCATATGAAGATGGTATTGAAAAACAAATACAATCTCAAACGAATGATAAAGTAATAAAAGATCTTTTGACAGAATATCCAGATGTAACATTTACTCGTTTATTCACATCTGTAAGCCCGGAACAAATACAAAACCTTGAAGTGAAAGCACCTAATCATGTATCTACAAGTTTATTAAACTACTATATTCTTCAAAATCAAAATAGTGGGTATGAAGAAGAAATAGTAGATAAGTTAAAGGCATCTTCTTTAATAGAAGATGCGTATATGAAGAAACAAGAGAAAATAATGCCACCTGAAGTGCAATCATCAAGTGTAGCTCTTAATCCTAGTAACAATCCTAGATTTAAAAAACAAGGTTATCTTGAAGCGGCCCCATACGGTATTAATGCGCCTTTCGCCTGGGGAATTCAAGGCGGTAATGGAAATGGTATCACTTTTGTTGATATGGAATACGGATGGTTATTAAATCATGAGGATTTATTACATCAAAAAATTGAGTTAATGTCTGGAAGAAATATAGATCAGCATGTCGGTCATGGGACGTCTGTACTAGGAATTGTATCCTCTGAGGACAATGAAGTTGGGAATATTGGGATTGCGCCAAAAGCGAAAGCAAAGGTTATCTCTCAAATAAGAGATAATGGACAGTATAATACGGCTGATGCAATATTAAGCGCTGTAAATCAGTTAGAAGCTGGGGATGTTTTATTGTTAGAGGCACAAGCATCTTTCGATGGATATGGTGATAAATATTTACCTGTTGAAGTACAACCAGATATCTTTGATGCAATTCGTGCTGGTACAGATAAAGGGATTGTAATTATAGAGGCCGGAGCAAATGGGTGGAATGATTTAGACCAGTTCAAAGATAGAAAAGGTAAGCAAGTCTTAAATCGTAATAGTAAAGATTTTAAAGATTCGGGTGCAATTATGGTAGGAGCTGGCTCTTCATCTTTCCCTCATGAACGTATGTGGTTTTCGAATTATGGAAGCCGTATTGATGTGTACGGATGGGGAGAAAATGTAGATACAACTACAGCCGAGCAAAGTAGAAGTGCTGTAAATCTTTATACTTCAAGCTTTAGCGGAACATCTAGTGCTTCGCCAATTATTGCTGGGGCAGCGACTTTAGTACAAAGCATTGCTAAAGAAAATTTAGGACAACCATATAGACCAAGTGAACTAAGAGCAATATTAAGTAACCAGAGCACAGGAACAAAATCTAAAGATCCATATGCAGATAAAATTGGTGTTTTACCAGATTTGAAGTCTATACTAGCAAACTTAGGCTATGAACAAAGAAAACCAAACGGTGGGAATGAATTACAAGTAACAGAAAATGAACCAAATAATGAGCCTAGACAGGCAAATAAAGTTAACTTTCATACACCGGTGAAAGGAACGCTACATAATAGTGATAGAGTAGATGTATTTACTTTCCAAATTGATTCGCCGGAAAATATTAATATTTCTCTACTAAATGAACAAAATATTGGAATGACATGGGTACTTCATCATGAATCAGATTTAAATAACTATGTAGCATATGGTGAAAATGAAGGCAATGTAGTTAAAGGAACTTATAATGCAAAGCCAGGTAAATATTATTTATACGTCTATAAATATGAGAATAAAAATGGTTCATACGTATTGAACATAAAATAAGTAAAAGGAACTTCAGATGAAGTTCCTTTAAATTTTTCTAATTTAGTATATGTGAATGATTTTTTAACTTTACTTCTATGCAATATTTCATATTGATGAAATGTTATTTATTTTTTCTGAGCTAGCTTATATTATATTCAATAAGTTTGATATAAAAACAGAAAGAGAGAGGGATAATAATGAGCAATAAGAAGTTAATTTTGAAATTATTCATATGTAGTACAATATTTATCACATTTGTATTTGCTTTACATGATAAGAGAGTAGTTGCAGCTAGCTCTGTTAATGAGCTTGAAAATTTGTCAAAATGGATGCAACCTATACCTGATAATATCCCGTTAGCACGAATTTCAATTCCAGGAACACACGATAGTGGGACGTTCAAGTTGCAAAATCCGATTAAGCAAGTATGGGGAATGACGCAAGAATATGATTTTCGCTATCAAATGGACCATGGAGCTCGCATTTTTGATATAAGAGGACGTTTAACAGATGATAATACGATAGTTCTTCATCATGGGCCATTATATCTTTACGTAACACTGCATGAATTCATAAATGAAGCGAAACAATTTTTAAAAGATAACCCGAGTGAAACAATTATTATGTCTTTAAAAAAAGAGTATGAGGATATGAAAGGGGCAGAAGATTCATTTAGTAGCACGTTTGAAAAAAAATATTTTGTTGATCCTATTTTTTTAAAAACAGAAGGAAATATAAAGCTTGGAGATGCTCGTGGGAAAATTGTACTACTAAAAAGATATAGTGGTAGTAATGAACCTGGAGGATATAATAATTTTTATTGGCCAGATAATGAGACGTTTACCACAACTGTAAACCAAAATGCAAATGTAACAGTACAAGATAAATATAAAGTGAGCTATGATGAGAAAGTAAAATCTATTAAAGATACGATGGATGAAACGATGAACAATAGCGAGGATTTAAATCATCTATATATTAATTTTACAAGCTTGTCTTCTGGTGGTACAGCATGGAATAGTCCATATTACTATGCCTCTTATATAAATCCTGAAATTGCAAACTATATAAAACAAAAGAATCCTTTGAGAGTGGGCTGGGTAATTCAAGACTACATAAATGAAAAGTGGTCACCATTATTGTATCAAGAAGTTATAAGAGCGAATAAGTCATTAATAAAAGAATAAAGATGATGAGAGTAAGAAGCGATAAAATATATCGCTTCTTTTTCTTTTCCAATAACCAACAATATAAATTGTATTTTTATAATAGAAAAAAATAAAAACATAAGATATAATCATACATATAAAATTTGTACCTATAAATTTTATATGTATGATTGAATTTGATTTGTTGTAATGAAATGGAGGTATATACTATGAAGTTTCCACATGATTTTTTATTCGGAGCTGCTTCAGCTTCTTATCAAGTAGAAGGTGCATGGAATGAAGATGGAAAAGGTGTTACGAATTGGGACGAGTTTTCAAAAATTCCTGGCAAAACATACAATGGAACAAATGGTGATGTAGCTGTTGATCATTATCATCGATATAAGGAAGATGTTCGCTTAATGGCTGAGATGGGATTAGAATCGTATCGTTTTTCTATTTCTTGGGCGAGAATATTGCCGACTGGAGATGGAAAGGTAAATGAAAAAGGGATTGAATTTTATAACAACTTAATTGATGAATGTTTAAAATACGGGATTGTGCCGTTTGTCACTTTATATCATTGGGATTTACCATTACCGTTAGAAAAAGATGGTGGATGGACGAATAAAAGAACAGCAGAGGCTTTCGTAAAATATGCAGAAACTTGTTTTAAGGCATTTGGTGACAGAGTTAAGCATTGGATTACTTTTAATGAGACCGTAATGTTTTGTGGATTAGGTTATTTAAAAGGTGCACATCCACCAGGAATACAAAATGATGTTCCAAAGTATTTTCAAGCTACTCATTATGTATTTTATGCACACGCGAAAACAGTTGCGGTGTACAAGCAGCTGAAACAATATGGTGAAATTGGGATTACACATGTTTTCTTACCAGCTTATAGTGTGGATGATCAAAAAGAAAATATACAAGCAGCAAATCATGCGAATGAATATGAAACGTATTGGTATTATGATCCAATTTTAAAAGGCGAGTATCCGTCTTATGTTGTACAACAATTAAAGGAAAAAGGATGGACTCCTAATTGGACGGTTGAAGAATTAGAAATCATTAAACAAAATGCAGAAGAAAATGATTTTATTGGCTTGAATTATTATCAACCAATACGAGTAGAAAGATACGATATGGATATAAAGAGTGAGGAACATTCTCGAGAAAACTCAACGCTTGCTCCAGGTAACTCTTCTTTTGATGGTTTTTATCGAACAGTTAAAATGGATGATAAAACATATACAAAATGGGGATGGGAAATATCTCCCGAAGGTTTCTTAGAGGGATTGCATATGTTGAAAGCGCGTTACGGTGACATAAAGATGTATGTAACGGAAAATGGACTTGGTGATGAAGATCCGATCATTGACGGAGAAATTGTAGATGTTCCGAGAATTAAATTTATTGAAGCGCATTTAAAAGTAATGAAGCGTGCAATTGAAGAGGGAATTAACTTAAAAGGTTATTATGCATGGTCAGTGATTGATCTTTTAAGTTGGTTAAATGGATATAAAAAGCAATATGGCTTTATTTTTGTCGATCATAATGATAACTTAAAACGTAAGAAGAAACTTTCGTTTCATTGGTATAAACGTGTGATCGAAACGAGAGGGGAAGAGTTATAACAGATAAAAGAGTATTTTAGGAGAAAGTGTATGAGTGCAAAGTATAAACAAATTGCAGATGTGTTAGAGCAAAACATTCGAGATGGGCTTTTTAATGAAACGAAAAAACTACCTACAGAAGAAGCGTTGATGAATCGATTTGAAGTAAGCCGTAATACGATACGTAAAGTAATTAGTCAGCTTGTGAATAGAGGTTATATTTTTCAAGTGCAAGGTAGTGGCATGTTTTTACGCGAAACTTCTGTAACAGATTACATTAATTTAGGAAGTTTACGTGGATTAACGAAAAATCTTGTTTCACAAAATATTGAAACGAAAGTGTTAGAGCTTGAAGTAATAGATGCGGACGAAGAGATAGCAAAGCAGATGCAATGCGAAGCTGGAACTAGGTTGTATTTTTTGAAGCGCTTAAGAATTGTAGATGCTAAACCATTCTCTATTGAAGTAAGTTATTTCAAAAAGGATATTATTCCATATTTGAACGAAGAAATAGCATTAAGCTCTGTATACAGTTATTTCATTGAAGATTTACGATTAAATATTGGTTTTGCTGATAAAGTTATTAGTTGTGAAAAAGTAAATAAAGAAAATGCACAGCTTTTAGAATTAAATGAAGGTGATCCGGCGCTTCTTATTGAAAATACAGTGTATCTTGTAAATGGAACAATTTTTGAGTTATCTCAGTCGATGTTTCATTATGAAAAGGCGAAACTTTTAAATCGAATTAATTTTAAATGAAAAATTATTGTGTGAAAAAAGCAACTGGTCCTAAGTGATCAGTTGCTTTTTATTTTTTAAGTGGATGAGCAAAAAAACACGAAAGTGGTTGGTCCGCTTTTTGCAAACATCTATTATGATAAGAGAAGAAAGGTAGTATGTTATCAACGTTTTAAAGAGGAAGGTTTTTATGTAAGTTCTTTAATTAAAATAGATGGGTCTTAGAGAGGTGAAAAGACAATGAGTTTTGCAATTTCACTAGTCGTTATTATTGTAATTGTATCGCTATTTGGGACTGTACTAGTTGCAAGAAACGTGGAGGAGAATTACGGTAAGTCTACAAAAAGAAATGTGAAAAACTTATCTGCAATCTATATTCTTCTTCTTTTTGTTCTACTAGTTGGGGTAACATGGTATGCGGTAATGATTTAATAGTTTGTAAAAGAACTGAAATGAGAGTATGAAGTTGGAATTTCAGAAGCTATTGAGTAATCAGAAAGAGAACCATTTTGGATATATCCATTTACGGATAAGAAAATGTGACTAATTAATACTATTTTTACGGTGAATACTGTTAGTAAAAAATGAGGATAGTTCGTTTTGAAAGGAGGGAACTATATGGAATGGAAACCAAATCGTGCAGATAAGACACCTGTATATAAACAAATTGCAGATTATATTGAAAGAGGCATTTCTTCAGGCGAATTTCCTTCTGATAGTAAGTTACCTTCTGAGCGTATGTTAGCAAAGGAATTACAGGTGAACCGGAGTACAATAGTAGCTGCGTATGAAGAATTAAAATCACTTGGAGTAGTAGAACGGCAAAAGGGAAGCGGAACACGGGTCAATACAGACATATGGGGTGTCTCACATAAACGAATACCGAACTGGGGTAGGTACGTGGAGGATGGATCGTTCTTACCTAACGTACCACTCGTTCAACAAATTCGAACGGAAACACAAAAAGATGATTTAATTAATTTAGCAAGTGGTGAACTGTCACCAGAATTAATTCCAAGTGATAGATTTCGAACAATTTTGTCGGAGAAAACATTTATGGAAAATCTCGGCTATGACCATCCACTTGGAAATGAGATGTTGAGAAAAACAATTGCAGCACATGTTCAGCAATATAAACAAATTGAAGCAGATTCAAGCTCTATTCTTATTACATCTGGAGCACAACAGGCGCTTAATCTTATCGTTCAATGTTTATTAAAACCTGGCGATGCGATTGCGATTGAAGATCCTTCGTATTGTTTTTCGCTTCCAATGTTTAAATCGGCCGGTTTAAACATATTTCATTTACCTGTTGATGAGCATGGAATGAATCCAGATGACTTAATCGATTTGCACAAAAAGCATCGCATTCGTATGGTATTTTTGAATCCAGATTATCAGAATCCGACGGGTACTGTGCTTTCATTAGCGAGACGTAAAAAAATTTTAGAACTGTCTTCTGAGTTCGGTATACCAATTGTAGAAGATGATCCGTATAGTTTAATCTCTTTTAATGGAGAAGTGAACCCAACATTAAAATCAATGGACCAAAATGGAAATGTTCTTTATATAAGTTCACTATCAAAAATTGTTGCATCAGGATTACGTATTGGATGGGTAATTGGTCCTACACGCGTAATTGAGCGTTTAGCAGATGCAAAGCAACAAGTTGATTTTGGCCATAGTGTATTTACGCAGTGGGTAGCAAATCAATTTTTAGAATCAAAGGATTTCCATACACATATTACGATACTTCGTGGACAATTGAAGCAAAGAAGAGATGAATTAATTGCAGAGCTTGAAGGAACATTGGGAGAACGAGTTGAATGTTTCGTGCCAGAGGGTGGAATACATGTATGGTGTAAAGTAACAGGAAAGTTTGATGAATATCACTTATTAGGTGAATCTATACGGAATGGTGTCGCATTTGTTCCGGGCAGTGTTTTAGGTTCGAAAAATGAATATATACGATTTACGTTTGGTAGAGCGAATATAGAACAAATTCAACTTGGAATTAAACGGTTTGCCGACACGCTAAATGAGATTTCATAATATGGATGTGTGATAGTGAAATGAGGGAAAGAAATGAAGTACGTGACGCTTTTACTTCAAGTAGGCGTGCTATATGTATTTAGCCTAGTGGGTACGTGGATTCAGGAAATATTCCATCTATCAATACCGGGGAATTTAATAGGGATGTTAATACTGTTCCTGCTCCTTTCCACTCGCGTTTTACCGTTAAAATGGTTTGAGTTAGGTTCGGAAAAGTTAATCGTATTTTTACCGTTATTTTTAATCCCTTCGACAACAGGGCTCATGGAATACGGGTCTTTTCTTTTCAGTACGGGAAGTATTATATTCCTTTTAGTAGTTGCAAGTACTGTAGTAACTTTGATTGTTTCAGGGTATATAAGTCAATTATTAGTCACATCAAAAAAATAAAATCGACAAGGTGCACGATTCAAATGGTCTTAATTATTATTACTGTAGCAATTTATTTCTTGGCGACAAAGCTATATAAAAAATGTACGTTTGCATTTACGTTACCAGTGTTAACAGTTACGGCAATTATGATTTGTTTATTTTTGATTTTTGGTATTTCTCATCATGAGTATAGGGAAAATGGGGGAAACATTCTTTCAAGCTTATTGAGCCCTGCAATTGTAGCATTGGCCATACCTCTATTTAAAGAGCGAAAGATACTGATGAAAAATTTTTCATCGATACTAATCGGAGTAGTGATAGGTATAGTGGCTGTAACGAGCATGAATGTAGTGATTGGCGGAATTTTAAATATAGATAAGGAACTTATATTAACTACTTTACCACAGGTAGCGACAATGCCAATTGCCCTTTCAATAGCGGATCAAATTGGTGGTATTCCATCTATGACTTCTAGTTTTGTAGTTGTTGCAGGAATAACAGGTGCTATGATCGGACCAACAGTACTTAAGTTTTTCCGTATAACAAGTACGATTGGAAAAGGAGTTGGAATGGGCTGTGCATCACATATTATCGGTGTGAGTCGTTTAGTGAAAGAAGGCGAGAAAGAAGCGACTATCGGTTCGGTAACGATGATTGTAACTGGAATACTTATTAGTATACTAATACCGTATGGAACGAAATTTATTTTTTAAATGTAATGGAGATGATAACAATGACAACATGGTTTATAGTTACATTATTTGTTTTTGGAGCTATTAAAGTATTAGTTTCTAGCATGCCCACTTCTGTTGTAGAATCAATTATTAGTAGATTTGAATTGCATCAAAAGCTTGAGGCGGAAAATACTTCTATATCGATAGATGGAAAAAATATAGAGGGAGAAATGAAACTACAAGTTATTCATGAATTTAATGAGGCGTTGTTTTTAGATAAACATTATTTCCCGCCGCACGGAGAAGGGACGCCAATAGTCATTGATACGAAGAAAGGGAGTAAAGAGATTAGATTTTCGCTATATAGCTATGAGGAACATGTTGATGTCATTAAGCAATATAAGAAGAAAGTCGTTGCCTATCGTTTACGCTCTAAAAGCCTTCAAACATTGACACCATTAGTAATAACGGAAGAGTATGCTTAAGAAGAGACCTATAATGGTCTCTTTATTTTTTTATCCAATTATATACGTTCCAAATAAAAGAATGAAAAATTATATAACCAAATAAAGAATATGTATGGTTCCAATTCGCACTATGTACAAATAAACCTAAACTTTCAGCAATCTGTTCAAAAAGGCTAGCACAAATACCGATTGAAATAATAAATGAAATTCTAGAAACTTTAGATAATTTTTTTGAAATGTGTATAAAGATAACTGTTAAAATCGGCAGTACGAACAATGTAAAAGCTATATTAACCGAAAATGTGGATGAGAAGGGCCTAGCCGGAAAGGAATATATTTGTTTATGAACAAAAAAGGCATCTAAGCAAGTTGAAATAATAGAAGAGAGAAAGATTGTAACTACTAATGCTAGAAACTCATTCTTCTTCTCGGAGGAGGACATTTTTCTTTGCGAGAATGGCGATTTCAATTTTTTCGAGTGTTTTGCAGTAGTCTTCTGTAATTTGTCCATTTATATTTTCCTCCTTATCAACTAAGTAATTTACAACTTGCCAATCGGTAAACCAATCTTCACTGTCAACTTCTTCATGCTTCATATCTCGCCATGCATAGATGAGTGCAGGGCTGTATATACGATAAGCGCCATTTCGTAACTGGCATTTCTTAATTCGGCGCTTATAAAACTCACGGGAAAAAGATTCATTTACACTTGAAAATAAATGGGGCCAGTAATCTTTCCTAGATCCTGTATGTGGATGGTGTTGAGCCCAGCTTATTATTTGAGATAAAACATGTGTATCTCGAAATAATAATGAGTACAATCTTTTTCCAATTAATATCCGTTCATGTAAGGAAGTGAAATGTTTCATTGTATCACCAAATAGTAATACTTTTTGTTTCTTATCATTTTCGTAGAATGGGAAAAGGATATGATTAAACTGAAAGAAATCAAAGAGTTTAAATCCAATACTATTTAGTACAGTCTTTTTAAATTGTACATTTTGAATTACTCTTTTTTCTAAGTAGTTTTGTTCATTAATAATAGTTGCAATTGCTAAAGTCTTTTTGTTACCTGTTTTCCAAAAATGGTTCCACATCGTTTCCATAAATGTAGAAACATTTAGGTGAGGGAGAAGGTGAAATAACTTTTGTGATCTCTTTACACTTTGTTCGTAAAGTAAAAATTGAGGGTATACATCTTGGAAAATAAGCCAATTCCCTCTTTCTAAAAAAGAAAAAAATATGAATTGATCTTTCTCTGATAAAATTCTCGTATATAAATCGCCCTTTAAATCAGTCATATTCCAACCGCCGTTACGTGATACCATATGCCCAAGCAGTGCCCAATGTATTTCTGGATATTGAATGTAAAATTGGTAGTATGCGCGTGTTCTTGTAACATTATTTTTATTTAGTTGTTCTGTTTGTATTTTTATTTTGTTGATGATGAGTTGTTCTTCTTTCGTTAATTTATACATGGTGTCAGAAGGAATAAGTTTGCTTTTTTGTTTCAATTCATTTTTTACGTCGAATAGGGAGAGAGGCAGTGCTTTGGAAGGTCCGTTATATGTATGATTTGAATTGCTTCGGTCCATTCCGTTACCTCCCTTTTTCATAAATTTAAATATGATTATTGGCTATGAATCATTCTATTTATTTTATTACGAGTATAAGAAATAAATGAGCGGTGTTTTTTTACAAGGAATTTATTTATCATGCAAACGGTATAAAAAATCTTACTGTTGTGAGATGAAATGAAAAACAGAAACTACGTTTAATAGTTTCTGTTTTTTTATTTTGTCAATTAAATGTAACAAACGACGATTATGATTTGAATCAATTGAAAATAATTCAATAAATATTATTTAAATTGAGATGTTTCGTAGGAGGAAGAAGAATGTTAAATAAAATAATTTTAATTACTGGTGGTACAGGTTCGTGGGGGCATGAACTTATAAAACAACTATTAGAAAAATCACCGAAAGAAATTAGAATTTTTTCAAGAAATGAAACGGTTCAGTTTGAAATGCAGCAACAGTTTATAAA
>NZ_JBEUTW010000319.1:0-9168 GCF_040492675.1 Bacillus sp. AP50 | reverse complement strand
ACTATACTCCACGTAATAACACTCTAATGATTTAAAAATTCAAAAAAATCAAAAATTAAAATAATAATTATATTAATGATTAGAGTAAAAATAAGGGGAATGGAGAAATTATGGAGAAAGACACTGCTTTGTAAGGGGCATATTTTATCATCTTGAGCAGAGAGGAGGATGCATAGCATATTGTAAAATATAGAGATAAACAATGAAAAAGTGCTATGCAAATGAAGAGCATGAAGGGACGTTTAAGGCCAGGTGATACGGTAGCAATTGGTTTAATGCTATTTGCATTATTTTTAGGAGCAGGAAATTTAATTTTTCCGCCAGTTTTAGGTCAACAAGCAGGAGAGAATGTTTGGATTGCTACAATAGGATTCCTTGTAACGGGAGTCGGATTACCCCTACTAGCTGTAACAGCTGTCGCGTTTGTAGAGGGGGACTTGAAAGCGCTATCTTCTAGAGTCCACCCTATATTTGCGTTTATTTTCCCATTGATTAGTTATTTAGCAATTGGACCATTTTTCGCGATTCCTCGTACTGGAGCTGTTTCGTTTGAAATGGGTATGAAGCCGTTTTTATCAGAGGCAATGGTTTCAGAGTGGTACATGCTATTTCTTTTCACGATAGTTTTCTTCGGAATAACGTGGTATTTATCATTAAATCCATCTAAATTAGTGGATTGGTTCGGAAAGTTTCTTACACCATTATTAGTATTAATTGTCGCTGTTATTGTCGGAAAGGCAATTATTGATCCAATTGGAGAGCCAGCTGCGCCGTTAGCTGCTTACAAAGAAAATGCTTTCTTTGGTGGATTTATTCAAGGATATTTAACGATGGATGCAATTAGCGCGCTCGTATTCGGAATTGTCGTTGTACAAGTTATCCGCTCTAAAGGGATAAAAGAGAGTAGTCAAATTGCAAAAATAACAGTAGTATCAGGTATTATTGCTGTACTTGGTTTAACGTTAATTTATTTATCACTTGCTTATCTTGGTTCAACAAGTACATCACTTGGTATCTCAGAAAACGGTGGTCTTATTTTAACGAATGTTGTAAATGAGCTATATGGGACGAGTGGTAAAATTTTATTAGGGCTTGTTATTATACTCGCTTGTTTAACAACTTCTGTTGGGCTAACATCTGCGTGTGCGGGTTTCTTTACAAACTTATTCCCAAAACTTTCGCATAAAACGATTGTAACAATGGTATGTGTATTTAGTTTAATTGTATCTAACCTAGGTTTAACGCAATTAATCGCAGTAACATTACCTGTGTTAATGATCATTTATCCAGTTGCAATTGTATTAATCGTACTTTCTTATTTCCATAAGTGGATTGGGAAGCGTAATACAATTTATATTGGAGCTATTTTAGGTGCATTGTTAATTAGTTTCTTTAACGGTTTAGAAAGTGCGAAAATTAAAATTGACGCGATTTCTAATGTACTACAAATGTTACCGTTATATAACGAAGGAATCGGATGGTTAATTCCATCATGTATTGGCGGGATTCTCGGTTTCTTCTTCTATAAATCAAATGAATCAAGTGAATTACAAAAGAAAGGTGCTTAGGCACCTTTCTTTTTTTGAAGGGGATTTTTGTATTTTGTCTAAGTAATAATTGGGGGGAATGATAAATGGCTAATTTTGAAGATTTTTTAAATTTGGATTTGAGAATTGGAACTGTAATACATGCAGAGGAATTTAAAGAAGCGAGAGTACCAGCGATTAAACTAGCAATAGATTTTGGAGAAATCGGGATAAAGCAGTCAAGTGCTCAAATTACGAAAAGGTATAGTCCAGAAGATTTAATCGGTCAACAAATCGTTGCTGTTGTAAACTTTCCACCAAAGCGTGTAGCTGGATTCAAATCAGAAGTGCTTGTGCTTGGTGGTGTTCCTGAAGCTGATGATGTTGTGTTACTTCAGCCTAATATGAAATTGCCAAATGGAACAAAAATTAGCTAGGGTGAAGGTAGGGGCTAATATGGATATCGGACGAGAATATTTGCAATGTGCGATTTCGAACTTTAAAGCAACAAAGAAACAAGGGGAGCGGGCACTTTCTCAATTATCATATGAACAAATACAATGGTCTTCTCATGAAGAAACAAATAGTATAGCGATTATTATTAAGCATCTGCACGGTAATATGCGTTCTAGATGGACGGATTTTTTAACGTCTGATGGTGAAAAAACAGATCGTAATCGAGATGGTGAATTTGAAGGATGCTATCACTCAAAAGAAGAAACCCTTATAGCTTGGCAAGAAGGATGGAAATATGTTTTTAATACGATGAATACTTTAACGCCGGAACACTTATTGAAGACGGTATACATTCGCGGTGAAGCACATACTGTCATGCAAGCAATTGAAAGGCAAATTGCTCATTATGCATTGCATATTGGTCAGATTATTTACATTGGGAAGATGTTAAAAGAAAATGAGTGGGAGTGTTTAAGTATTCCGAGAGGTCAGTCTACGCGTTCTGTAGAGAAAAAACGTTCAACATAATAATAAGAAAGAAACCGATAAAAAATGGGAAAAAAGAAAGTCAGCCAAATAATAGATGGTTCTGTAATCATAAGAATACTGCCAAAAATAAGTCCATATATAATAAGAAAGAAATTGAAAAGTGTATTCACAGGGAGAAATCGTGAGATAAACACTTGCTGTCGTTTAAAACAATCACTGTGAAATAAATAAAAGCGGAAGTACCATGTGGCTGTAATAAGGTCTTTCTTTCTCACAATTCTTTTTTTGCATGTATGACAGATAAATGGTGGTTGCATTTCATTACGCTCCATTTTTTATTTTCATAATAATGTGAGACAAAAGTAGGTACAAAGTGTATGTTCCTATATACGCTCCTGCAATAAGGAAAAATGGATTCAGTAAAATTCCATGAATGCTCGTCATGAAAACTAAATCTTGTATTAAAACATCGTATATATTAATGGAAATAATTATACCGAGTACATACAGTGTCAAGTACGCAGAAATATGTAGCACAATAGCGATTTTTGGTTGCTTAGCGGACAAATAAAAAATGAATGATAGAGCAATTGGTAATATTCCTATTAATAGCTTCAATTCATTTCACCTCATTAACAATATAGCCGAAATTTTAACGGTCTATTCTCTAGGGCTTGTACATAACTTGAAATAGAGAGGTGATAGTATGAATCGGGGCTTTTTTTTTATGAAGTTTACAAGTATGCGTAAGTTAGTTTTATTTGTTATTACTACAATGCTAGCGACTTTTTTTCTTATTAGTATGATGGTAACCTCTATGAAAGAGACAAAGTCAACGTATTTATATAATTGGTTAAATGAGTTATCGATGAATGGTTACATGTATGTACTTGGAAAAGAGAATCATTATTTTACACAGGAGTATCGAAATTTGAATCAAGATTTTTCAATTTCTTCTTTTCTCTTTTCTATGGCTACAAATATTCGCTTTAATGATGTACGCAGTTTCGTCGGGAAAGAGCTCCCGGGGTTTGGTAAGTACGATACAGAAATTGTTATTGCGGGTGAGGGTACAAATTATTCTAACTTACCGATAGAGTCGAGTGTTCCTCTTGAAGAAGTGGTGAAGGAACGGACTAGTGGAACTGGACAAGCACCTAAACAAGATACGAGTAAAGAGAAAAAACAGCCGTCCCAAACGACCGGGAAGAGACAAGTTGCGTTTATTTATCATACACATAGCTGGGAATCTTATTTACCTTTACTTAACTTAACGAATGACCCGGATCCGAATAAAGCAACGAGTTCTGTATCGAATATTTCTATATTAGGAGATCGTTTCCGTGAACAACTAGAAGGTGAAGGGATTGGAGCTACTAACGATAAGAGTGATGTTGGTCAAAAGTTAATAAGTAAAGGTTTAAACAGTAATAGTTCGTATAAGATGTCACGGGAAATTGTGCAGCAAGCTATGGCTGGAAATAAAGATCTTCAATACTTTTTTGATTTGCATCGTGATAGTGCCCGAAAGAATGTAACGACAAAAACAATTGGAGATAAATCATATGCAAAGCTTGCATTTGTAGTAGGGAAAGGAAATAAAAACTATGAAAAAAACTTACAATTAGCGACAGCTTTACATGAGGCGATTAATAAGAAATATCCAGGAGTGAGCCGTGGGGTCATTCAAAAAGGGTTCCAGACAGGAAATGGAATCTATAATCAAGACCTATCAGGACAAGCGATATTAATAGAAGTTGGCGGTGTAGATAATACAGAGGAAGAATTGAATCGATCAATTGATGCACTTGCTAAAGCATTTGGTGAATATTTTTGGCAGGCAGAAAAAGTGAATGGATAAAGTGAAACGTGAATTATCCAGGACATCTATCGATAATTATTAGCTCACTTCAATCTTGAAAAAACGTAAGTGTAATGCTTGCGTTTTTTCTTTGTAATGGTGAGACGTCACAGAATAGACATAATTTGTCGTTGTTATAGTAATATCGAAATTTGTCAATTTATAGTAGGAGATTTACAAAGGAATTTTCGGGAAAGTAGAGAAAATCTTTTTATAAGGAAAACTTTTTATTATGAAACTGGTAGGGTGATTGAAGTGATTAGGGAAATCGAAATAGAAGATGCAGCATCATTTTTGCAATTAAGTAAGCAATTAGATGAAGAAACGAAGTTTATGCTATATGAACCAGGAGAAAGGAAAACTACAGCTGAGCAACAAGAAAAAATGATCCATCGATTTATGGAAAATGAATATGCAACAATATTTGTAGCAGTTGAAGATGAGAGGATAGTAGGTTTTATATTAGTGAATGGAAATAACATTCAAAGAAAGAGGCATGTGGCAAGCATTGTAATTGGTATTTTGCAAGAGTATAACGGGCGAGGTATTGGGACTAGATTGTTTAAAGAGGTTGAGAAGTGGGCAAAATTACATGATGTATGGCGTTTAGAATTAACAGTAATGGTCCACAATACAAGAGCTCAGGCACTATATAAAAAAGCTGGATTTGAGAAAGAAGGTGTCAAAAAAGCTGCTCTTATTATCGATGGAAAGGGCATCGATGAGTATGAAATGGCCAAATTATTAAAATAAGAGGTCGTTATATGAAAAAAAGATGGGCACTACTCGGTATTGTAGCTGCAATAATTATTATTGGAGTAGCAGGAATCAATTATAAAATGTATAAGGATAAGCAGGCGCGGGAAGTAAGTGTAAATAGCATATTTCCGAAAGCGAAAGAAACGATTGCTAATATGGATGGGGATATTGCGGTAATTAATAATCCGAATTCAATGCTTGTACTTGTAAATAAAAGTAGGCGTTTACCAGATGGGTATAGACCGCCAGATTTAGTTATTCCGAAAGTGCGCTACTCTAGTGAAGGTGATCAAGAAAAGAAAAAGATGAGAAAAGAGGCAGCGAGGGCGCTTGAGGATATGTTTCAGCAGGCTGACAACGAGCGTATTTTTCTTTTTGCAGTTTCTGGATTTAGATCTTTTGATCGACAAAAAGCATTAAATACGATGTATAAAAAACAAGACGGGGAAGCAAAAACAGCAATGTCTAGCGCGGTTCCTGGCACAAGTGAGCATCAAACTGGACTAGCTATGGATATTACGTCTCAATCGGCTAAATTTCAGTTAGAGACGGTTTTTGGGGAAACGAAAGAAGGTCAGTGGCTTTCTGAAAATGCCCATAAATTTGGTTTTGTTGTTCGATACACAAAAGCGAAAGAAACGATTACGGGTTATCGGTATGAACCATGGCACGTAAGGTATGTGGGAAATCCACAAGCTACATATTTGTATGATAATCAACTGACGCTTGAAGAAGTAACAGAGTAAATGATTGAGGGGAGAGACGTATAATGACGATGTTATATAAGAAAAAAGTACATGCATATATTACAAGAGAAAAAGAGGGGGTTATGCAATTACTTGTTTTTAAACATCGTGATATACATGAAGCTGGTATTCAAGTGCCAGGAGGAACGGTTAATGAAGGTGAAACGTTAGAAGCGGCTATATTGCGTGAAGTACAGGAAGAATCCGGATTGCGTCATTTATGCATAGAACGTTTTTTAGCAGATTACATCATACATATGAAAGAAAAACAGGAATATGAAAAACGCCACTTTTTTCATGTAACTTTACTAACAGATGTAAAGGATACTTGGGAACATATTGTAAGTGCTGGTGAGGAAGATAAAGGATTAGTATTTTGCTACGAATGGGTTGATATTGCAAAATGCCCTGAATTAGCTGGGAAACAAGGTGAGTTTTTACATTTGTTAGATGAAGTATACGCACAGTAATGTAAGAGTCTGAAGCGAAGGTTAATCCGTTTCAGACTATTTTTATTTTTCGGGAAATTAAAGGTGTTTAAATAAGGAAAGTGAATTTCTTTAAAGGGATATTAATTTAGGATGTGTTGAGGTGAAAAAAATGAAAAAGTAAGGGGTATACGCTAAAAAAGTTCATATAAGGGAGAATATAAATGGAAATTCAGTTTAATCCAATCTTAAAAAAGGAATTAACAATTCAAGATATTCACAATGAAATGGAATCAGGAAAGTTAACTTCAAAAGAGCTAGTGATGTATTATCTTTATAGAATCGCAAAGTATGATCAAGACGGACCGAAAATCAATTCAATTTTAGAAATCAATCCAGATGCAATTTTTATTGCAGAAGCGTTAGATTATGAAAGAAAGACAAAAGGTATAAGGGGTCCATTACATGGAATACCTGTTTTGCTTAAGGATAATATTGAAACGAATGACTCCATGCATACAAGTGCAGGTACAATAGCTCTAGAACAAAATATAAGCAGTGAAGATGCATTTCTCGTTACTCAACTGCGAGAAGCAGGAGCGGTGATAATAGGAAAAACAAATATGACAGAATTAGCAAATGCAATGTCTTTTGAAATGTGGGCTGGATATAGTGCAAGAGGTGGTCAAACAATCAATCCATACGGAACGGGCAAGGACCATATGTTTGTTGGCGGATCTAGTACAGGATCTGCGATAGCAGTTGCTGCTAACTTTACAGTAGTATCTGTTGGGACAGAAACCGATGCTTCTATTTTGAGCCCCGCTGTTCAAAATTCTGTAGTAGGTATTAAACCGACTGTTGGTTTAATTAGTCGTAGAGGAATTATTCCATTTACTTATTCGCAAGATACAGCTGGACCATTTGCTAGAACGGTAACCGATGCTTCTATTTTGCTAGGGAGTTTAATTGGGGTAGATGAGAAAGATGTTGCTACTCATAGAAGTGAAGGTAGGGCAGAGCATGATTATACAAAATATCTTGATGTTAATGGCTTAAATGGAGCGAAGATTGGTGTGTTTAACGCTGCACCAAAAGATTATTACGAAAATGGTGAGTATGATGAAATCTTGTTTAAGGAAACAATCCAAGTATTACGTAATGAAGGAGCGACAGTAGTAGAAAATATTGATATTCCTTCTTTTCATAGAAAATGGAGTTGGGGAGTTCCGCTTTATGAACTGAAGCATAGTTTAGATAACTATCTTTCTAAATTACCTTCTACTATTCCGGTACATTCTATTTCGGAGTTAATGGAGTTTAATAAAAACATAGCAGAAAGAGCTTTAAAATATGGACAAACCAAGTTAGAGGGAAGAAAAGACTTTCCAAATACGTTACGAAATCCAGAATATTTAAATGCGAGATTAGAAGATATATATTTTTCTCAAGAACAAGGCATTGATTTTGCATTGGAAAAATATAATCTTGATGCGATACTGTTTCCTTCCTATATAGGTTCTACTATATGTGCGAAAGCGGGTTATCCGTCTATAGCAATACCAGCTGGGTATATGGAAAGCGGGAGACCTTTTGGAATTACGATTGCAAGTACTGCCTTTAGTGAAGGGATATTAATTAAGCTAGCTTATGCTTTTGAACAAGCGACAAAGCATAGAAAAATCCCCAACTTATCATGAATAGAATAAACAAAGAGGACAGGAATCCCTGTCCTCTTTGTTTTAGTGATTAAAGTGAAATATCGTTCTGCTCTGTCTTATGATATTTTAATAAACTAAAAGATAAACAAGCGGAACATAAAATAAGAATAGAAGCGATGATATAAATTGTACGAACACCGAACATATCAGTAATAATGCCAATGCTAAGCATAGATAGTCCAGAGGCTGTTGAAAGAAGTGCACCATGTGCTGTATACATTTTGGATAATAAAGCAGGGGCGACACTTGATTGTAAAACAGTCGTTTGGGAAATATCTCTAATTTGATAACATGGTCCCATTAGAACACATAGAAAAAGTGCAATAAATCCGCTACTTGTCATACCGTATAAAAATGTAAGAATACTAAACATAAGAGAGCCAATCGACATAGATCGTATTAAATTGTTTTGAATATAGGAACTCATTTTCCAGGCTAATAGACCACCGATTAATGTGCCGACATAATAACTTGTATTAATATATCCCCACCATTCTTCGCCCTTATGAAGGATAGTCGTAACGTATGCCATCGTAATAGCACCAATCCATATTGTCCCTGCGAAAGTTTCGATTAAGTCCATATATGTAACGGTACGGAGAGAAGGATTTTGAAATAGGAGTTTCCAACCTTCCAATAAAACAGTACTTTTGGAAGAGGGAGAATCTGCTATTCTTTCAGTATGTATGGAACGTAATGAAAAATGTAATGCAATGCATCCGAAAATCATTAAAATGTTATTAATCATGAGTGTAGAAGTAGCGCCAATGAGAAGAACGACAATACTCGTAAATGAATAAGCAACGGCTTGCACAATTTGTGTTGAAAAGGAAAAGATACTATTTACTTTTACTAATTTTTCTTTCGGTGTAAGGCGCGGAAGAACACTGTATAATAATGGAGCACTCCACCCACTACATAATGAAATGACAAAAATAAAAGTTAATAGAGCTATAATGTTTGTGGATAAGACCGGGAACAAAATCATTAATAATAGTAAAAAGACTGTTTTCAGCCATTGGAGCGTATATAACAACGTATAAGATGGAAAACGATTTATTATAAGTGGTGCAGAGATGTTAGCAATTAGATTTGTGATAACTTGTAATAATGGAAAAAGAGCAGTAATAGTAGCTGATTTAGTTGCTATATAAATATGAGTTGTAATAATCATTACATATA
>NZ_JBEUTW010000318.1:0-5109 GCF_040492675.1 Bacillus sp. AP50 | reverse complement strand
TAACAATACCTTGTAATGCAAGTGTTATAATGAAGATAACATGGAATTAACTTGTAATGCAAGGTATATTAGATTAATGATATAATAATTCTGAAATTTATATATCAGGATAATTTTGCTATAATACATGAGTATGATTCACCTGTAGAGGAGTGCTAGAAAATGCGATCATTTAATGTCGATGAATTTATTGCCAGTGTTTTACAATGGATATTAAATACAGCTCTTATTATCCTGTCCATTGTTCTATCTATCTTTTTAATTAATGAAACAATCACATTTATACAGTACATATTTTCAACGAAAAAATATACATCGTATAAATTAGTTGAGAGCATTATTGTTTACTTCTTATACTTTGAATTTATTGCATTAATTATTAAGTATTTTAAATCAAATTATCATTTTCCATTACGGTATTTTATTTATATAGGAATCACAGCCCTCATTCGATTAATTATTGTTTCTCATGAAGAGCCATTTGAAACATTATTATATGCAGGGGCTATTCTCATTTTAGTGATTGCTTTATATATATCTAATATGAGGGATTTGAAGAAACATTAAATAAAAAAGTAGTGCAGACCAGTCTATTGGTTCGCACTACTTTTTTTGGTATTATGAATCCAAATATGAAAAGGGAGAAAATGCAATGGAAACATATAAAGAGATTGTAGCAGAACGCCGGATTTATACAGCTGCTAAAGATACACATTCCCATAGTTATGCCCAGCTCATTTTACCCCTTCAAGGAGAACTTGTTATCAAAGCTGGGGCACAAAATCTACTCATAGACCAACAAACATTATTTTTTGTTCCTCCCGAGTGTGATCATACTTTTCATTCTTCTGTGCGTAATGAATTTTTGGTTCTGGATATTCCTCATTTTATGATTCCTGCTGGGGAGTTACAAAATAGGGGGATTTCTTATCAATTTACGAATCAGTGGAAAGGGATTCGCTATCTAATCCTGAATGAAATAGAACAGGGAAGGCCTGCGCTTAAAGAGCTCTATCCGTATATTTCACATTGTTTACGCCAAGAGCAACAACCTAAGTCGATTCAATATATTCACGAACATTATCATGAGAATATAACGGTACAAAAACTTGCACAGCTTGAGCATTATAATCGTTCCTATTATTCAGATTGGTTTTTTAAAGAAACAGGAAAATCTCCATCAGCATATATACAAGAAGTGCGCTTAAATAAGGCGAAAGACTTATTACAAAATACCAATTTATCCATTTTGCACATTGCAATTCAAGTAGGATTAGAGCACCAATCTTCCTTAACACGTTTATTCCAAAAATATGAGGGAGTCACACCAAGTCAATATCGGAAAGGTAACTTTTCATTTGCACCGAATACATGACATATGGTTAAAAAGTACTGATTTTCGGTAAAAAAAATCTCATTGTATGTGTCTAAAATGTAAATATGGATATTGTAAAAACGGGAGGTAATACATGTGGCAAGCATTGAGGATTTTATGAAATTAGATATTCGTGTTGGAACTGTAATAGAAGCCGTACCATTTCCAGAAGCGCGGAAACCAGCTATAAAATTAAAAATTGATTTCGGTGAGATGGGTTTGAAACAATCTTCAGCTCAAATTACGCGAAGATATGAACCGGAACAGCTTATTGGTCGGCAAGTAATTGCAGTTGTGAATTTTCCCCCAAGACGTATTGCAGGTTTTAAATCTGAGGTATTAGTAGTAGGCGGTGTACCAGAAGAAGGGGATGTTGTGCTGTTAAAGCCGGATGATCCTGTTGCAAATGGAACGCCAATCGCATAAGAGTGTAAAAAATCGAATAGAAGTATGTAGCTTTTGATTACAGTATTTGGTTATTTCTTGACCTTTTGCACAAACATATGCTAAAATCCCCTTTAAGAATAAGGAAGGTGCTTGAAATGCTTTATATAAAATTTGTAAAACTCATTAGAAAACTTTGCTCCGCACAAATGTATACGGTGAAGCGTTGTACGGAGCTTAATCAAGGGGTATAAATTCCCTATATTCATCGGCTGAATAACTTTTCTAAAAAAAGTATAGTTTATCTATGCTTATTTCGTTATGGTTTTTCAGCTGGTGTATAAAATAGATTAAGGGGCCATAGACAATGCTTTGTCTATGGCCCTTTGTGTATATTATTCCGATGAGTCTTTACTATAAATTGGAGTAGTATAGGAAAAACCACGAAGCAGAGGGCTAGTGTCGAATGACGCTATCTCTCTGCTTTTTTTAATTTCAGGAAAAGAGGAATAAAAATGAGTTTACTTAAAGTGGAAAGTTTATCACATAGTTTTATAGATAAAGTATTATACGAAAATGCTTCTTTTGATTTGCATAAAGGGGAGCATATGGGAATTGTTGGACAGAATGGTGCAGGAAAAAGCACATTAATGAAAATATTGGTGGGGGAAATTATTCCTGATAAGGGAGACATAAAGTGGCAACCTAATATTCAAATTGGACATCTTGATCAATACGCAGAAATTGATGAGGGTTATACCATTTCACAATATTTAAAGAGAGCCTTTTATGATTTGTATGAAATGGAAAAGAGAATGAACAAGTTATATGAAGAAAGTGCGATGACTGGAGATGAAAATCAACTATTGAAAGCGGCAGAAATTCAAGGACTGCTCGAGGCCCGTGATTTTTATTCAGTAGATAGTATTACGAATAAGGTGGCAGCCGGTTTAGGTATTGATGTGATTGGGATGGATCGTGTGATTGGTGAATTAAGCGGAGGGCAGCGTGCAAAGGTAATTTTAGCGAAGCTCTTATTAGAAGAGCCTAATATTTTATTGCTAGATGAACCGACGAATTTTCTCGATAAGGAGCATGTGGAGTGGCTTGCTAATTATTTAATGAATTTTGAAGGAGCGTTTATTGTCGTATCACATGATTTTGATTTTCTGGAAAAGGTAACTTCTTGCATATGTGATGTAGAGTTCGGAACAGTTAAGAAGTATTACGGCAAATACTCAGATTTTGTAAGACAAAAGGAGCATTTGCGAAAAGATTATATTCGCCAATATTATGCACAGCAAAAGAAAATTGAAAAAACGGAAGAGTATATTCGTAGAAATATTGCTGGGGTGAATTCAAAAATAGCGCAAGGTCGTAGAAAACAATTACAGCGTATGGAAAGAATTGCGCCACCAAGTTTTACTCATAAACCGTCTATTCATTTTCAGGAACTTCCCATTTCAGTTCAGACAGTTCTTGAAGTAAATAATCTTGAAGTTGGTTACGACTTCGCTCTCTTACCAAAGTTGAATTTTTCAGTAATGGGTGGGCAAAAACTTGTCATTACAGGTTTCAATGGAGTAGGGAAATCTACTTTATTAAAAACAATCGTTGGAAATATTGCTAGTATTTCTGGAGAGTTTCACTTTTCAGAGCAAATAAAGATTGGATATTATGAGCAAGATTTAAATTGGAGCAATGATTCTTTAACGCCGCTTCAAATTATTTCAGAACAGTTTCCTAAACTGAATATGAAGGAAATACGCCATCATTTAGCTGCGTGTGGAGTGAAGGATACGCACGTTTCGCAAGAAATTCGTACGTTAAGTGGTGGTGAACAATCGAAGGTGAAACTGTGTGGATTATTACTATCACCTTGTAACTTCTTAATTTTAGATGAGCCGACAAATCATTTGGATGCAGAAGCGAAGGAAGCTTTGCAAAAGGCGTTAATTAAGTTTAAGGGCAGCATTATACTCGTATCTCACGAAGCAAGTTTTTATCTTGATTGGGCAGATAGCATCTTTCATATAGAGACGGGATTAGTTAAGGGGGTGTGAAACATATGAGTGAAAACAATTGGAAAACGAAAATTATATTATTTTTGACCGCTCAAACTATTTCGTTGTTCGGTTCCTCTCTCGTGCAATACGCGATTATATGGTATATCACCCTTACAACATCATCAGGAGTGATGTTGACTATTTCAACTGTTTGCGGTTTTCTACCACAAATTGCGATATCTTTGTTTGCAGGTGTTTGGATTGATCGTTATGACCGTAAAAAGATGATTATGTTATCGGATGGAATTATAGCGATTGCGACGTTAGTCTTAGCAATTTTATTTTTAACAGGATATAAAAGTATTTGGTTACTTTTTATTGTATTACTCATTCGTTCAGCTGGAACAGGAGTACAAACGCCAGCTGTGAATGCATTAATTCCGCAAATCGTTCCGAAAGAGTATCTTATGAAAGTAAATGGAATAAATAGCAGTATTACATCTTTAATTATGTTTCTTTCTCCAGCAGCAAGTGCTGCGATTCTTTCTATTGCCAGCATTGAAACAACATTTTTTATTGATGTTATTACAGCTATGATTGGAATTAGTATTATGTTTGTCATTCATGTGGAAGGACATGTGAATGTAGAAAGTAAGCAAAAATCTAATCTACAAGGAATTAAAGAAGGGTTCACTTATTTAAAAGAAAATGTATTTATTAAAAGGCTAATCGTTTTATTGATTATCGTCATGATTTTAATAAGTCCAGCTGCTTTTTTAACACCTTTAATGGTAACTCGTTCTTTCGGGGCCGAAATGTGGAGACTTACTGCTAGTGAGATGACCTTTAGTGCGGGTGCGGCAGCTGGTGGCGTATTGATTGCAGCGTGGGGTGGTTTTCGTAATCGTATGCATACAACAGCGCTAGCTTGTGCATTATATGGACTGCTTATGATTGGACTCGGAATAGCACCGATATTTATTATGTATTTAGTCTTTAATTTTTTAATTGGTATAACAATGCCGTGCTTCAATACACCAGTTACTGTGTTATTGCAGGAGAAAGTAGAACCATCAATGCACGGACGGATGTTTAGCCTTGTACAAATTGCGAATTCATGCGCGCTTCCTTTAGGAATGATAATATTTGGTCCGTTGTCGGATATGTTTAGTGTAGAGATTTTGTTAATTTATGCTGGGATATTCGTGCTATTTTGCGCAATGTATATTGTATTAAGCAAGAGGTTTGAAGTGTAAATATTTATAATTTAGAAGGTTTGCGAAGTGATTTAAGATGCTTTGCAAACCTTTTTGTTGTTTGTTTAGTCAATAATTATTTATTGTT
>NZ_JBEUTW010000317.1:0-1862 GCF_040492675.1 Bacillus sp. AP50 | reverse complement strand
TATGCGTGGTGACTCCTGTTTTGTAGCCTTCGTTATATTAACATGGAATATATCAAATTACAAAGTGAAATTTTAGAAAAATTTTATTAGTACATTTTATCTGAAATAGAAATGCTATTTATTTGAGTATTTTGGTACTTACTCGTATAAAACTTTGTTAGAAAAAGACTTTAAAATTTACATGTTTTTTATGAAGTGTAATATTGTAGCTTTATCTATGTGGCTTTCTCAATAACTATTAAGGCGAAAAGTTAAAATATATAGGTTTATAGATATGAATTATTACATAAAAACGCACTTAAAAAAGGATGTATGATGGTAATAGAATACAAACATCAAGGGGGAACTTAAAATGAAGTTAAATAAACTAGTGCTTAGTTGTGGAGTAGTTTCAGCATTAACACTTGGTGTGTTAGGGAATAATACTTATGCTGAAGAAGTACACAAAACGAATGATCCAATTCATGTAGTTGAACATGTTTCTGCAGACTTATTATTAACCCAAACAATGAATTATAGTGGCGAGGCTGTAACTTCTTTCGTATATGATGGGAGTACTGACTTAAGCTTCTCTATGAAAAATAATGGTCAAAATACAATGGGATATAGTGTAAAAGGTCCAAATACAGAGCTAATTGTTGGTGGTTATATAAAACCTGGAGAACAACAAATTAATGTTACAAATGTACGGAATGCTTTATCTCCATTACCGAATGGAACATATAAAATTTACGTTTCAAATGATGATGGTTCTAAGGGGCAATTCCAAGTTTCAGTAAGATCTATGAATTAAATTTAAAACGCTTTGTTTTTAAGTTAATTTAATCTTTGCTTATTGGAAAGAAGCTAAAATGAATTGAGAATTACCGATAAAAATGAAAACGAGCACCTTATCTAGTTGTGAGAGGGTGTTCGTTTTTTGCTATTAAACAGAAAATAATTATAAATATATTTTGATATCCCCATTGCTAACCTACTAGATTGTGTCAACGAGAGAATGTCTACTATAAAAGATATTAAAATAAAGATGATGTAACATTCCGCTAAATTATATGGGGAAATAGAAAAACCACCCTTATATGAGTGGTTTTTAGTAATTATTTTTAGGTTATACATTTAAAATTAGGCTAAGTTATAGAAATAATAAACATTTAATCCGTTGTTATTATTTTGGTTCTGGATAATGATTGTAGTATGAGATTCTAATAAATTCTTGGTAGACATTTGTTAATTTGGCATCTCTAAGAGCATCGTTGAATTTTTGCATACGTACACTCCCTTGAGCGTAGCCTCCACCTGGAGTATAAGGGTTTCTAGCTTCAAAGTCATCCAAAAATACTTTTAATTTTTTATAGTCTTGAGATTGATAGAAAGCCACGGCCTCTTCAGGAGTGACATCAAAGTAAGAGGATGACGTTGAGTTATAAGAAGCTGCTTGAGCAGTAGGTGCCTCTAGCATAGTTGCAGCTCCACCGAACATAGTAAGCGCCATAGAAGATACAATAATTTTTTTAAACATAATAAAACCTCCATGTAGAATATTAGATTAATAGTAATCCTGTAATCATTATAGTTACAATGAAAAAGATTATCAAATGCAATATTGCATAATATATCCCGTTATTTTTGGGCAGTAAGACTCCCGCCCAAAAATTCAATGAAAGCAAAGAAGTTAGGTGGGAATCGGGCGGATTAAAGTTTCGCTTTATTATTTGAACGAGAAGTCACCTTTATATTTAAATGGAGGAGTGTAATAGATTAAAAGAGGTGTATAAATTACTCAGGTTAACAAGAAAATGAAAAGGCTATTTTTAATAGGGGAAAGCTTAATAACTGGAGTAAAGGAATTGCTATTTATATAT
>NZ_JBEUTW010000316.1:0-3186 GCF_040492675.1 Bacillus sp. AP50 | reverse complement strand
CCCTTACTCTCTCTAAAAATTTCGTATCAATTTTTTCAGGGTTAAATTTTTCATAAAACTTTTTAGAAGGATTATTCGTAACAACCCAAACTAAAAGTGATTGCATGTTATTGTTTATACAATCCGATAATAAAGTTTGAAATAACTTTTGTCCTATTTTCATTCCTTGATACTCTTGTAAAAGGTAGATTGCATATAATTCTCCATCACAATTATATGTACCAGTTCTTTCTACTCCCCCATCGATGAATCCAACTATTTCTCCATTTAAATTCTCTGCTACAAATCTAAATCGATGATTACCTTCTTTTTGAAAAATATCTTCCCATTGTTTTTCTCGTTTCTCATATGCTATATTATCTAGAATTTCGTCAGCAAATATCCCTTTATACGTTGTTTTCCAACTATCGACATGCACCTTTGCTATACCTTGTATATCATCCTCTATTGCTCTTCTAATATGTATTCCCATCATTTCTCTTCTTCATTCTTTCTCATCATTATATCAATTTCATTCCTTAAAAATCCAAATAAAAAAGAGTGAATTTGAACTTCACTCTTTTTTGTCACAATTATCTACTTTCCACTTCAACTGAAACTACTCGATCTATCTCTTTCAGGGAACTATATAACTCTGTTGTATATAAATCTTCTGGAGCTAAAATAACCATCTCCAGTTGCTGAAATGCTCCACTATCTATATCTTTAATTTTCACGCGTTTCACATGCATGCCTAAATTTTTAATTTGCTTAAATATACCATCTAACTCATGATGCTCTTTAACAGTAATTTTTATAGATAAATCCTTTTGTCTTAATGAATACGGTCCTGCAATTTTCACAAGTTGCGGAAGTACATTAATCGCTAAAATAATTAAAACCATAGCAACTGTCGCTTGTAAATAAAATCCTGCACCAATTGCGATCCCTAAAGCTGAAGCAGCCCACACCATAGAAGCTGTTGTTAATCCAGAAATAACGTCATTACTTCTTCGTAAAATGACACCTGCGCCAAGAAAACCAATTCCACTAACAATTTGAGCGGCCAGTCGCATCGGATCCATATTTGTATGTCCTGGAACAGAATATACATGCACAGATTCAATTGAAACCATCGTAATTAAACAACTTGCTACAGAAATAACCATACTTGTTTTCACACCCAGTGGTTTATTCTTTAGCTGCCTATCTATCCCGATGAATAATCCTAAAAAGAGTGCTAAACCTAATTTGAGTAAAAATTCATATGACATATTCCCATTCTCCTTACTTTACAATGTTTCCCTTAGAATAACTCACTATAACTCTTTTATGATATCAATTCCAGTCTTTTCTATTCATTTAACGTAAAAAACCGAAAAAACATTTATAACGATGTTTCTCCGGCTTTTTATTACACTTTAGATTCTTCTTTATTTCTGATCTTTAATCTTAATTTCTGCATCTTTGTAGAATGCTAATTTACTGTCATTATACTCTTTTGTAAATTTGTTAAACTGCTCTTTCGACTTTTGTGCTTCCACATTTAATTCATTAACAGTTTTAACTTTTTCACCGATTTCTTTTAATTTCGTTTCTTTTACTTTTAATTTTTCATACAGTTCTTTTTCAGTCGCTAACACTTTCGTGTAATTTTCATTCATCTTTTGGAATGCATCATAACGATTCTTATACGACTCTTCTACTGCTTTTGCTTGTTTTTGTAACTTCTTATCTTCAATCTTCTCTATATTACTTTGAACAGATTTCGTTTCCTTCTGTGCTTTTTCTAGCATTTCTTTCTCACTTTTCAATACTTTTTCACGATCATCTACATTTGCAGTAGCTTGCTCTATTTTCTTCACAACTGCTTCATTATGATCTTTACCTTCTTGCAAAATTTGAGCATATAATTCTTGCCCTTGTTTCTCTAACTGCTCTAATTTTTTTGCTTCATCCACTAAAGATTTTTCTTGTGTTGCTGCTGTTTCAAAAGCTGTATATAGATTTTCTTCTGGCTTTTCACCGAAACAACCTGTTAAAAGTCCTACTGATAATGCTCCAACTACTGCTACTTTTCCATACTTCAACGTTCATTCCTCCATTACATACGGTTATCATGCCAGAAGTTCACTGGGAAGTGACTTTCTTCATGATAAGCTTCGAACTCATAACCTTTTTCTTTTAGCCCTTTTAAAATTGCTGGCACAGCAGCAACTGATTGCGGGTGAATATCATGCATTAAAATTACTTCTTGTGGTTTTGTTGCGTTTGTTAATACATTTTGAGCAATTTGTGCTGCAGCTGCATCAACTGGCATTTTATTGTATCTCCAATCTAATGAATCAATTGTCCAATCCCATACTTTAAATCCGCCTTCTACCACTTTATTTCGAAGACCTTCATTTAATCCAGGCATCGAACCATATGGAGGACGTGTTAATTTAGGTGATTTCCCAATAATATTAGCGATTAAACCTTGATCTTCTTTCATCTCATTTACATACTCGCCATTTTTATATAACTTTGCGAAATTATGTGTCATACTATGCATGCCTACATAATGACCCTCAGCATTTTCACGTTTCACTAAATCAGGAAATTCTTTTACATTCGCTCCAATTAAAAAGAACGTCGCCTTCGCATCATGTTGTTTTAGCGTATTTAATAATTCAGCCGTATATTTCCCTGGCCCATCGTCAAATGTAAGATAAGCAACTTTTCTTTCTTTTCCATTAAAACGACTTGGTGCCGTTTTATTCATTTCAACTTTCGGCTGTTCACTTGCAAGCTGCACTACATTTTCTTGTTTCGCAACAGCTTTTGCTGGTGAAGTAATTGATTGAAACATGTAATACCCAATAGCTACTGCGGCAATCGCTATTAAAACGACTACTATTTGTTTAATTTTTAAAGCTTTTTCCATTCTATCGAATTCCTCTCCCTATTAATCTTATATATAAATCGCCCAATATAATTATACATCTATTTATTTTTATTTCACCATATAAATAGATTTTATTTGTATTATAATGGGAGTTTTATTAAAATTGTTGTTCCTATTCCTTCTTTGCTTGTAACACTAAGCGCACCGCCATGAAGCTCTACCATTTTTTTAACGATAGCTAAACCAATACCTGCACCTGCAGCATGATTATTAATTTGGTAAAATGATTGCTCAATATATGGTAAATGTTCTTTAGCAAT
>NZ_JBEUTW010000315.1:0-15655 GCF_040492675.1 Bacillus sp. AP50 | reverse complement strand
ATACTATATGGTGTGTAAAATCTAAGCAAGTAGCAGTATAAATATAAATTCGAGGTGAATGCATGCTAGATTTTAAGCAGTTAGAAACTTGTTTAAAAGACAAGAGATTTGTAGATGGATTACAGGAAATAAATAATGAAATTGCATATATAAAAGAAACGAATACTTTATCCTCTGTGAAGAATTGGCTTGCCAATATTCCTTCGCATAAGGAGTTCGATATATTAATTCGCCTTACTGATGAAGGGCTTATGCACCAATACAGTTCATTCCTCATTCGTTACGCTTATAAAAAATCCCCAAATATGAGAACGCTCTCTTTATATTGTGATGAGTTAATTGATGAGCGGAAAATTCTTGAAGCGGAGCAGTTGTTAAAATCTTCTTTAGAAGAGTTAAGTAAAGAAGAAATAGATGCAGATTTTTTAGCGAAAACATATTTTACGTTAGTACGATGTCTTTTAGAAATGAAACGAAACGAAGAAGCGTTAATGTATATGCAAAAAGCAGAGGAGTACAGTGCACGCGCAGTGTTTGATAAATGGGGCTACGTTTATATGCATACAGGTGAATGGGAGAAAGCGGAAAAACAATTTATTGCTGGCATGCAGCATGAAGATTGTGAAGAGTTATCTACCTATTTATTATCACAATTGTATGCGAATAAAGGAGAACAAAAACGCGCGATACAGTTAATCGATGATGCGATTGTAAAATTCCCACAAGTACCATATTTTCATTTTGAGAAGATAAAGTATTTATTAGATTTAGAGCAATATGAAGAGATGTTAGCGGTAATAGATAACATAAATACTCAGCTGCCATATCATGCCTATAATACTTACTTTGTACATTTACGTGCAGAAGCGCTGTACAAAATGAATAAATTTGCAGATTTACAAAAACTATTAAAAGAAGAAAAGAGTTTAAAAGAATCTTTATATCATAATTTAGAAAAAAATCCGGATGGAAAAAAGGTTCACTTGCCGATAGTTCCTATTGTACAAAAGGATAATTATTGTGTTCCGACAAGCTTAGAGATGATGTTGCGTATATGGGGAGAGAAACGTACACAAGATGAAATAGCAGAGTTTATTTTTGATATGACAGGTTCGAAGTTTTCAGATACTGTTTCTTATTTAGAAGAATTAGGTTATGAATATCGTTATTTTAAAGGGAATGAAGAGAATTATAAGAGACTGATTGACGAAGGAATTCCTGTTTTATTAAGTATAGATATTGAGCATGCTTCACACGTACAAGTTCTATCTGGATATGATGATACATTGCAAGCTTTCTATGTTCAAGATCCAAACTTTATAGAACCAGTTCTTGTGGAATATAGTAAATTACAAGAAAAATATCGTTATACAGGCTGTTTAGCAATCACGTTTGTTCCGAAAGAAAAGAAGGAGCAACTAGCGTTTCTAAGTGAAGAAGAAAATCGTTACTTTAAATCTATTTTTTCTCTTACGGATCATTTAGATGAACATGACAAAGAGGGAATTAGTAACTTAGTACAATTTTTAAAAGAAACGAGTGATAATCCAAATACGTGGTTATATACGATAAAGCACTTAGATGTTGAAGTAGATAAAGAATTTATTTTATATTGTATTGATAAGTTAATGGAAAAGTTTCCGAACTCGGACTTTGTTAAATTGCATGGTGCACAGTGTTTTATTCGTCTTCAAGAAGTAGAGAAAGCGGAGCAAATGCTGACAAGCGTTGAGAAGAAAAATAATCGTGCTTTATATCATTTAATAAACGGAAGATATGCGTTTGAACAGGAAAGTTATCTAGAAGCGATTTCAAGCTTTCGTTCATCGTTACAATTAGACGCAGATCAGCCTATTGCTTGGAGTTTTCTCGCTTTATCCTATATGTATATTGATCAATCTGAAAAAGCATTGCAATACTCTCAAGTTGCGTTAGAGCGTAGTCCTGAAAGGTTCACTTTAACAAATCACGGTTTAATATTAATAGATTTAGAAAGATATGAAGAAGCATATGAAATCTTTAATGACTTGTTAAAAGAGTATAAATATGAAGCGCATGTATGGTATGAACGAGCGAGATGTGCACATCAACTAGGGAAATTATATTTAGCAATAAAAGGGCTTAAAGTAGCGATTCATTTGGATAGTAATGCAGCTTACATTTATACGAAACTTTCGGAAATATACGAATCTGATTTGAAGGATGAGGAAAGTGCGAAAGAAATTTTATTAAACGGTATTGAGAATTGTGATGATAAAGCACCTCTTTACGTAAAATTAGGTGACTATCATTTTCAAAATGATAGCTTGGAAGAAGCAGAAGTATTGTATAAGCGTGCTTTAGAAGAAAATGATGAGGATGTTTATTCTCACTTCGGACTTACACAAGTTTATATGGCAAGAGAACAATATAAGGAAGCAAAAGAATATATTCTTGGTCTTGAGAAGCAAATTGAAAAGAGCCAAGATTTCCTCATGAATGCAGGAATGGTTTTATGGGATGCTGAAATTGAACTTGGTGGAAATGAAGAAGGATTTAAAGTAGCGCTATCTAAGTTAGAAAATGGTATAAAGAAAAGTGATTATAATGTAGCAAGTGCGTTAGATGAATATGTGAATCGAATTAAAGGAACGGAATTTGTACAACGAGGTATAGCATTTTTAAGAACGTTACACAAAGAAAGAAATGAAGTAAGTGAGTACGGTTGTTATGCAGGTATTTTGTATGAATCTATTGGACAGTACGGCCAAGCGATGAAAAGATATAATAAGGCGATAGAACAAATGGAAACGGCATTACCGTATTACCGAATTGGCGAAACACTTATGGCATTAGGGCAATTGACGGAAGCAAAGCAGGCGTATGAAACATGTTTAGAGCTTGATGGGAATTTCGTAGGTGTACATTTACAGCTTGCGGAAATATACGAAAAAGAAGAAAACCGTTCTAAAGAACAAAGTCATATGGTTCAGGCGATGAAAGAAGAGCCGTTGCATATTAATATGGAATATTTGGCACAGCTTTCAGTAGAAATGAACCTTCAGGAAGAATTGCTGATTGAACTAGAACAATTAGCGGACGAAGTACCTGAAATATGGCGTTTAGATGCGATTGCATATGTGTACGGAGCGATGAATGAAACAGATAAAGAACAAGCACAGATTGAATACGCGCTACAATTAGATGGTGAGCATATAGAAGTACTATATCATTATGCAAAAGTATTAGTGAAAAAAAGAAATGTAAAAGCAATTGAAGTTGCAATGAAAGTAATACAAAAAGATTTTGATAATGAACGTATATTTGATGTTTATGTAAAAGCAGTAGAGCAACATAAAAAATTGTCTAACATACGAGATTTTCTTCATACGTTAAAGGTGAAAAAAGCAGAAAGAAGTACAGCATTCATGTATGCTGCAGCTGCGGTTACGGAAATATGGATTGAACGCCAGCTGCATGAACAGCCGAAACGATCTATCATTACGAGAGCTTTTTATCGTATGAAAAATCGTGCGAAAGAAATTTCAATGGTTACTATGATAATTGATTTATATGAAATCTCTTTAAAGTTAAATCCGAAAAATAGTATGGCAGCACAGCGATTTGCGCTATTTTATGAGAATGTCGAGATGAATAAAGAAGCAATAGAGATTCTACACACGTCACTAGAAAATAAATGGGATTATGACGTAGCGAAGCAACTTGTAAATCTTTTCGTTGAGTGCGAGGAAGAAGATATGTTAAGAGATGCTTTGGAATTAACGAAACAAATGGTTCGAGAACTACCAGATGATTATGATACTCTTCTTCTGCAAGCACAAGTATTCTTTAAAGCAGGGGAAGAAAGAAAAGCAGAAAAGATTATCTTACAATTAACAGAGCAAACACCGTTTGTAAGTAGAGCATTTCTTGCTTTAGGAGAAATATATCAAAGTCAAGAAAGGTTTGAAGAGGCAATTCAAGTATTAGAAAATGCTTCTGTACATCATCCAAATGAAACAGCAATTCTTCTTTCTTTAGCATCTTCATATCATGGTGTCGGTCAAACGATAAAGGCAGAAAAAATAACAAATGAAGTATTAATAATTGACGCGAGTGATTTGTTAGCAAGATATGATCGTGCTTGTTATTTAGCGCAGTTAAATAGAAATGAAGAGGCGAAGGAAGAGCTTGAATTTGTCCTTCGTGAGGATGAATCGGGATTCTTTGCTGAACTTATTGAGGATGATGAAAATTTAGCAGCATTGCGAGAATTTGAAAAGTAATTGTATAAGAATAGGGAAAAAAGATAAGGATATATTTTGAATTAGTTGACAATTAGTTGCTAAATGGCATAAAATAACTTTTAACAAAGTATACAAATCTGAAGACGAGAAAGAGTAAAATAGTGAGCTGCTCTCCAGAGAGCCGGTATATTGCTGAAAGCCGGTGTGCAGACGTTATTTGAAAATCATCTCCGAGGAGCCGAGGCTGAAAGTAAGTAAGCCCGGACGGATGTCTACCGTTACAAAGAACACGTATGATAGTACGTTGCTAAGTGCTATTAGTGAAAAAGCTAATAGAATTAGGGTGGTATCGCGGGTAAACCCGTCCCTACTTTATAGGGACGGGTTTTTTGTGTGCTTTAAAATATTCAAAGGAGTGATTGTATATGGAAAAAGTAGATGTAAAAGAATCAGCTGTAGGAAGAGAAATGCGAATTCGCAAACAGTGGAACGAACAAAATATTTTCGAACAATCAATTCAGAATCGAGAAGGCGCACAGTCTTTCGTATTTTATGAAGGACCACCAACGGCGAACGGACTACCGCATGTAGGTCATGCACTTGGACGAACAATTAAAGACTTAGTAGCAAGATATAAAACGATGGCTGGTTATAAAGTGTTAAGAAAAGCGGGATGGGATACACATGGTTTACCTGTAGAATTAGGCGTTGAGAAGCAACTTGGTATTTCTGGTAAACATGAGATCGAAGAATATGGCATTGAACCATTTATTCAAAAGTGTAAAGAGAGTGTTTTCACATATGAGAAGCAGTGGCGTGAATTCACTGAAAGTATTGGTTATTGGGTAGATATGGATGATCCATATGTAACTTTAAAGAATCCATATATCGAAAGTGTATGGCATATTTTGGGGACAATCCATGAAAAAGGATTGTTATATAAAGGACATAGAGTTTCACCATACTGCCCAAGCTGCCAAACCTCATTGAGCTCACATGAGGTTGCACAAGGGTATAAAACAGTAAAAGATTTAAGTGCAACTGTGAAGTTTAAAGTGAAAGATAGTGAAAATGAGTATTTCTTAGGTTGGACCACAACACCTTGGACACTTCCAGCAAACGTTGCGCTTGCTGTCCATCCAAATATGGAATACGTTAAAGCAAAACAAGAAAGTCATGTATACATTGTTGCGAAAGAACGTGTACAAGAAGTATTAAAAGAGAACTATGAAGTATTATCTGTTCATAAAGGCGAAGAATTATTAAACACATCTTATACAGCGCCATTTCCGATGAAAGAAGTTACAAATGGTTACCGCGTTATTGCAGCAGATTTTGTAACGGGAGATAGTGGTACAGGACTTGTTCATATTGCTCCAGCATATGGAGAGGACGATTATAGAGTCGTTCAAAGTGAAGGATTGTCATTCTTGCACGTTGTAGATGAAAAAGGTGAGTATACAGAAGCGGTACCATTTTTGAAAGGGAGATTTGTAAAAGATTGTGACGTGGATATCGTTCGTTATTTAGCGAAGGAAGGTTTACTGTATCATAAAGAAAAATATGAACATAGCTATCCGCATTGCTGGCGTTGTGATTCACCACTACTTTATTATGCAGGAGAAAGTTGGTTAATCCGAACAACTGCAATTAAAGATACATTTTTACAAAATAATGATTCTGTTACTTGGTATCCGGATCATATGAAACATGGACGTTTTGGTAAGTTTTTAGAAAATATGGTGGACTGGAATATTAGCCGAAATAGATATTGGGGAACACCATTAAACGTGTGGGAATGTGAAAGTTGTAATCATCAGTTCGCACCGAAGAGCATTGCCGAATTAAGAAAGCATAGTACGAAAGAAACACCGGAAGATTTGGAATTGCATAAGCCGTATGTAGATGAAGTGCAAGTCTGCTGCGAGAAATGCGGAGGAACAATGAATCGTACACCAGAAGTAATTGATGTTTGGTTTGATAGTGGTTCTATGCCATTTGCACAATATCATTACCCATTTGAAAATAAAGAGTTATTTGAAGAGCAGTTTCCAGCGGATGTTATTGCAGAAGGAATTGATCAAACACGCGGCTGGTTTTATAGTTTATTAGCAGTATCAGCACTATATACAGGAAAAGTACCGTATAAACGAGTGTTATCACTAGGGCATGTTTTAGATGAAGAAGGGCAGAAAATGTCTAAAAGCAAAGGAAATGCACTAGACCCAGTTGATTTAGTAGATAAATTTGGTGCAGATGCGCTAAGATGGGCTTTACTTGTTGATAGTGCCCCGTGGAATGCGAAGCGTTTTTCTGAAAGAACAGTACTGGAAGCGAAATCTAAATTTGTAGATACATTAGTCAATGTGTATAGCTTCTACGTTTTATATGCAAATTTAGATGAGTATAATCCGAAAGAAACGTATGATGTAAAGCTTACGAAATTAGACGAATGGGTATTATCAAGATTGCATAGTACAACGAAAAAAGTGAGAACGGCACTTGATGATTATCAATTTACGAATGCAGCTCGTGAAATTGCAGCACTTGTAGATGAAGTGAGTAACTGGTATGTAAGACGCTCACGTAATCGTTTCTGGGAATCTGGTATGAACGCTGAGAAAGCAGCTGCGTATGAGACACTTCATGAAGTACTTGTAACAATTAGTAAATTAATTGCACCATTTACACCATTTGTCGCGGAAGACATTCATCTGAATTTAGAAGGAAGCAGCGTTCATTTAGCCGATTATCCAGTTGTAAATGAATCACTACTTCAGCCGAAATTAGAAGCGGAAATGGATGCTGTTTTACAAGTTGTTGAACTTGGAAGAAGTAACCGTAATCAGCATTCTTTAAAAGTAAAACAGCCGCTAGCAGAACTTGTATTACTTGAGCATAACGAGAATGATATGGATTGGGAATCTTATCGTGATATCGTTATGGATGAGTTAAATGTAAAAGCGTTCCATGTTGAACTCGATGAAACAAAATACACATCATATCAATTGAAGCTTAATTTTAAAACAGCGGGGCCGAAGTTCGGTAAAAATGTGAATGCAGTGAATGGTTGGCTAAAACAATTATCACAAGAAGAAGTGCAAAACTTTGTATCAACAGGAAGAGCAGTTTACGAAGCAACACCAGGAGAAGAAGTAGTTGTAACTGCTGAAGATGTGCTAGTTGAGAAAGTTGCAAAATCAGGATTCTCTAATACGACTAACGGACAATATACAGTTATGTTAGATACGAATGTAACGGAAGAATTGTTGCAAGAAGGAGTAGCGCGTGAATTCATTCGTGCGGTTCAAGAATATCGTAAACAGTTGAATTTACCAGTTAATTTACGAGTCGATGTTATTCTTGATACAGAAGTAGAGCTACAGCGAACGTTAACGAACCATAAAGATTTATTGGAAGAAAACTTACTCGTTAAACAATTTACATTTGGTCACTTAACGAACGAAGACGATGAACTTTCTTTAGGTGAAACGAAAGTTCGAATTAAATTAAGCGCGGCTCATTAAAGGAAAAGGAAGTTGGAATGATTCCAACTTCCTTTTTGTATGATGGAAATTTATCCGGCTAATTTCCTCATAATCCATTCGATAGGACCTCTAGAAAATTTTTTTCTCCATAACACACTAATTAAAATGCTGAAAATGAAAAATGCAGTAGCAAATAATAAAACGAATAGTAGTGATTGATTTTCCATTCTATTTAATAGAATTAATGTCCCAATACCGATAAATACATGACTGACATAATGAGTTAATGTTAATTGTCCTGTTTGCACAATGGAAGTGACAAACCAATTATTTCTATATTTTTCAGCGATATAGAGGCAAATGATTAATATAGCAATAGAGGATCCTGTAGCAGATAAAATATATAATACATTTGGTAAGATGGGTCCTGTATTAAATAAAAATGTGGCGGTCTCTCTGCCGATGTATGGAATAAAAAAGTGTGTAAGTCCTTTTGATAAAAGTTCTGTCAATATTGTGATTGTAATACCGAGTAAGAGTAATCTTTTTTTTATTTTTTTATTATGAAGATCTAACCTGCCAATTAACATACCGATTAAGAAGAACGAGAACCAAGGGAAAATAGGGTGATAGCCATTAAAGAATAAGTTGCGAAGAAAACCCTTTATTGTCCAGAAGTCTACATAATTTATAAATGGAGTTGGACCTACCCAACCCTCGAAAGTATTGAAAGTAAGCTGAAGAGATTGTGCGAACAATAAAATAATGATAGAAAGAAAAAGTAATAGTTTTTTGCGTACTGTCATGAGTAATGCAGCAACGAAAAGGTAAACACCATAGTAGTGTAATATATCCCCAGTCCACTCCATTACATATAGTAGTAATCCTAAAATAAATAAGAAAAGTGATCGTTTCCATATGGTCTTTCGGCTATTAGAAATTTTTATTTGTTCATTGCTAGCAACGGCTGACCTAGTCATTAAAGTTATACCAATGCCAGCAAGTATAACAAACAAAGCAGAGGCTCTACCTTCAAATAGTGACATGAAGGTTATTAAAAAAGGGGGACCATTTCCTTCTGCACCTGTTATCACCATGAAATTAACAAGTAGCATACCAAACATCGCCCAAGCTCTAGCAAAATCTAAGCCGATAATGCGTTTTTTTGTATTCACTTCAACCCCTTCTTTCAAAAATGTTATTTACAGCTTCAATCCAAATTTGTTTATAATCTATCTTTGCATCAATCATCATAAAATTTCCGATATTATCAAGCACTAATGCTAACATATGAGCTTTTGAAACTAGATTTTTATTTTCAATTAATTGAAGTTCATTTGCTTTTGTAAGGAGTACTTCAAATCCATGTAAGTATTCTGTTTGCACAGTTAGTAATCGATCTTTGTACATCTTGTTTCTTGAAGATAGTAATACATATTCTTGTAACACTCGGTTAAAATAAGGGTCGTTTCGCTGTTCATCAATTATTTTAAGGCCAATTGCAATACATTTTTCAATAAAATTTGATTTTGTAAACTCTTCTGTATGGAAATAAGAAGAGAACTGCATAGCTTTACATAATTCAGTAAAAATACATTCAATTAAAGCATCTTTAGACTTAAAGTAGTAATATATAGATGGTTTTGCGATACCAACCTCCTCACCAATCATCGTATAAGTTGTTTTAACAATACCGTACGTAGCAAAAAGGCGATAACTTGCTTCCATTATTGAAGAGAGTGTTTCTTCACTTTTACTCATATAGATCCTCCTAAAAAAAGGTTATTTAAATCGTATCATTTACAAGTGCTTTTTTCAACCTACCGTTAGGTAAAAAAATAGTCTATTTTTTTAAACAGTAATATGAAAAGCTTTAGGGATAAGGAATGGATTTAGAAATTTCTTTCTAAAGTATTGTGTTCACTTTACACATAAATATTGAGAAAATTTCACTTACCCTAAATGGAAAGGTAATAGAAGTGTTCATAGAGAATTACTCGTAGATTCAATTTTTATCCATCCGTTTTGCGGGGAATGATTGCCTAGTGGTAATGGGATAAGGTTGAGCTACTTTATTAGGGGGAGTGGTTCTATGTTTAATAAAAAAATGGTGGCAATGGCAATGACCGTGCCGTTAGTAATGGGGACGATTTCTACGGTTTCGGCATTGGAAAAACAACAGCAAGTAAAGTTAGAAGCTTATTCGCCACAGAAAAAAGCAACTGAATATTTAAAAGAAAATGCTGCGCAGTATGGATTGAAAACAGATCTTTCAGACTTGCAATATATTTCTACAACAGAAACATCAGTAGCTTCATATGTTAGGTTCCAACAAGTTGTTAATGGTGCACCTGTATTTTCAAAACAAATAACAGTTACGCTTAACGGAGAGGGAAAGGGAGTACTCGCTGTTTCTGATTATCAGCCTGTTACAGGTGTGAAGGAAGTAACGACAAAAATTAGTGAAAAAGATGCAATACAAAAATCAATGGCGTATGTTGGAGAAGCAAGTGAGCAAAATTTATGGGCTCCTACAGATAAAGAGTTCGGATATATTGTTGAAGAAGGAATTGCTCGTCCAGTATATAAAGTTGTAGTCCATTCTAATAATCCATTTGGTGCATGGGAAACATTTATTGATGCAGAAAATGGAAAGTTAATTAAAAAGGTTGATATAAACCGAAAAGCTGAAGGGTCAGGAAAAGTATTTTTACCTAACCCAGTCGTATCTAGCGGTAGTAAAGTAGGCTTAAAAGATAATAACGATGCAGATTCAACAGTTCTAACGAACCAACTGAAAACTGTTACGTTAAAAGGTTTAGATGGAACAGGATTTTTAATTGGAGAATATGTAACGATTTCTTCAAAAGCGAAAACAAAATCTACGAATTTACAATTTAACTATACACGCGCAAATGATAGCTTTGAAGATGTTATGTCGTACTATCATATCGACACATTGCAACGTTACATTCAAAGTCTAGGTTTTAAAAATATTAATAACCGTTCGATAAAAGTGAATGTTAATGGTACAACTGATGATAACTCATTCTATTCTCCATCAACAAAAGCTTTAACTTTCGGTACTGGCGGTGTTGATGATGCAGAAGATGCTGGTATTATCGCACATGAGTATGGGCATTCGATTCAAGATAACCAAGTTCCTGGCTTTGGTAGTTCAGCAGAAGGTGGAGCGATGGGAGAAGGATTTGGCGACTTCTTAGGTGCTACATATGAAGATGCAGTATCGACTACTGGATATGGTAAAGCATGTGTTGGAGAATGGGATGCGACTGCTTATTCTAGTTCAGATCCGACGTGCTTACGCCGATTAGATACGAATAAAGTGTATCCGAAAGATATTACAAATGAGGTACATGATGATGGGGAAATTTGGGCACAAGGCCAATATGAAATGGCACAAGCATTTGGACGTGATGTAGCAACGAAAATTATTTTACAATCGCACTGGTCATTAACACCAAACTCTAAATTCAGTGATGGAGCAAAAGCGATTAAGCAAGCGGATGCTCTTTTATATGGCGGACAACATGCTGCTGATATCGATCGCATTTGGGCAGCGAGAGGCATTAGTACGAATTAATATAAAAAGTCGTGGCATTTATAAGCCACGACTTTTTAATTTGCTTACGAACTGGTACTAGTAAATAAAGCTACATCAATGATAGTGTGAATATATCCGTATCCCATTTACTTTTTAGCTTCTTTAAAAACAAAATGCTCTTTAAATTTTCTAGATTCAACTTTTTGACCATTTCGCATCGATCGGAATGGGTGTTCTTGCCATGTAATAATAACATCAACTTCATCTGCTTTTGTAGCAACGGGTAAATTAGCGTGTTCAAATCCAGTTTTTCCACTTGCCAAACGACTTTCCTTTAGGGAAAAGAGTTCATATTTCGTTTTCTTATTTGGTTCGTTGCGGAATACTTCGACGTTTACATTATATACTTCACTATTCCCGACATTCTTTACTGAAAAATGATATGTTTGAAATTCATCTTTTTTAGCTTGAAGCATATTCTTGTTTGTTTTTTTCGGTTTATCAATATTCACTTGCCATTGATCAGAGTTTTGAGAGATTGGTAAAGATTTTGGTGAATAGGCATACGTTTCGTTTACTACAATTAAGCAAAACAAAAGGAGAAAGAAACTAATTGCTTTTTGCATATACACACCTCGCGTTAAAATTTTTATTAATATGCGTAAATGAATTAGTTTTTATGTAAAAATTGGAAAATATTAAAGGTGTAATTTTGGATGTAATACATAAGAATATGTATTACAAAATTAACTTTTCACACTTTAGAAGAAGTTAGGAGTTATAAAACCAGAATGTTTCAAAAAAAGCTTGCGTTTTATAAGGTGAGGAGTTAGAATACTCTGTAAATATAAAAAGTGATGATCAGGAAAAGTACATGGTGCAAAGGTCTACAGAGAGCAGCCAGTTGCTGGGAAGGTTGCGATACCGCATGATGGAAAGACACCTGTGAGTGTTGCTTTGAACGTGATTATTAGTAAAAGCAAACGGTACCTACCGTTATCAGGGCTAAGATGGTCAGTATGACAATTTGGGTGGTACCGCGGAAAAAATCCGTCCCTATTTATAGGGGCGGATTTTTGTATTCTTTGAAAGGGGGTGAGTGACCGTGGATGATGACGATGACAACAATAACGTAAATAAATATAAAATTACTGGAGGGAAAAATAATGGATTCAATAATGAAGCGTTCACTCACAAAAGAATGTACAAAGCAAAGTGGAAAGGTTGTATTACTTCAAGGATGGGTAAAAAAGATTCGACATCTTGGAAATGTTAGTTTTTTATTATTACGGGACAGAACAGGAGTAATTCAATGTGTATTAGAAAATGAATTGGCTGGATATAAAGTTGATGTAGAAAGTGTCGTCCACGTAATTGGTGAAATAGTCGAAACATCGAAAACAGAATTGGGTGTTGAAGTACTTGCTCATGAAGTGAAAGTAATAAACGGTGCAGAGCCACTTCCATTTGAAATAAATAAAAAGAAGTTACAAGTTGGCTTAGATCAACTACTTAATGAGCGAGTAATATCATTAAGGCATGAGCGAACCGCAGCGATTTTTAAAGTGAAATCTACACTCGTTCAAAGCTTTAGTGAATTTCTTATAGAGAACGATTTCACACGAATATTTACGCCGAAAATTGTTTCGCAAGGGGCAGAAGGAGGAGCAAATGTTTTTAAGCTTCCATACTTCCAAAAAGAAGCTTATTTAGCACAATCACCACAGTTCTATAAGCAAATGATGGTGGCAGGTGGGTTAGAACGAGTTTTTGAAATTGCACCTGTATATAGAGCGGAACATCATAATTCTTCCCGTCATTTGAATGAATATATATCGTTAGACGTAGAGCTTGGTTTTATTCATGATTTTTATGAAGTGATGCAACTAGAAACGGATGTTTTACGATATATGTTTCAACAAGTAGCGAAAAAATGTGAAATAGAACTACAACTATTACAAATAGAAGTACCTGTTATTACTGAAATACCTAAAATTACATTGTTAGAAGCACAAGAAATTTTGAAAAGTAAGTATCGTAAAGAATCTCCTGTAGGGGATTTAGATACAGAAGGTGAAAAGTTACTAGGGAAATATGTGAAGGAAATATATAATAGTGAATTTGTTTTTATTACGCATTATCCGAAAAAAGCGAGACCGATGTATACGATGCCGAATAAAGAGAATCCAGCTATTACTGATTCATTCGACTTATTATATAAAGGATTAGAAATAACGTCAGGGGCACAGCGAATTCATAATTATGAAATGTTACTCGCTTCGTTTAAAGAAAAAGGATTACACCCAGATAAATTTCAATCTTATTTAAATACATTTCGATATGGTTGTCCACCACATGGAGGTTTCGGAATTGGGTTAGAAAGGGTTGTATATAAACTTTTAGAATTAACAAATGTACGAGAGGCGAGTGCTTTTCCGAGAGATTGTACTCGTCTCATACCGTAAAAAGAATCTTCGCGATTATCGCGAAGATTCTTTTTTTATAGTTCGTTTGAAAAGGTGAAAATATAGACTCTTTCTTTTTCTAATAAGCTTAGTAAAAGTCAGTTGAAATATGAACCATTTCGACAAAAAAATCAATATACCCTTGACAGTTACAAATATAACAGATATACTTCATATTAATTTCAAAAGAAAATATATTCTAAATATTAAAATGTGTTGAATAGGAGTAGTAAGGTCATGTATTTGTACAGAGAGCTATGGGTTGGTGTGACATAGTCAAATAACATCCTGAACTCGCCTAGGAGCAGTAAGGTGGAACGGAATTACATTCTTAGTAAATCTTAACGGTTAACCTTCGATATTAGGTTTGTAATCAAACGATTACTACTAAGGTGGATTCATAATGGAATCAATAAGGGTGGTACCGCGTTAAGTAAATGGCTTAGCGTCTCTTTATATAGAGATGCTAGGCCATTTTTTTATTATATGGAAGAAGAAATGGAGGGTTTATTTGAATAGGTTTATAAAATTTATTTATTTATATAAAAAGATTTAATTAGGAGGAAAATGAGATGAAACAGACGGAGCAATGGACTTCGAAATTAGGTTTTATAATGGCGGCAGCCGGATCAGCAATTGGACTTGGTGCGATATGGAAGTTCCCTTATATCGCTGGGAAGAGTGGGGGAGGAGCGTTCTTTTTAATATTTATATTATTTACTGTTTTAATTGGACTACCGCTACTTATAGCTGAATTTATGATTGGACGCAGTACGCAGAAACAAGCAGTTGGAGCATTTAAAAGCATCGCACCAAATACGGGATGGCATTGGATTGGACGCCTTGGTGTTGGAACTTGTTTTATACTACTTTCGTTTTATAGTGTTGTAGGTGGATGGGTATTAATTTATTTATTCAGAGGAATAACTGGACAACTGATTACTCCAGGACAAAATTACGGTACATTATTTACTGAAACAATTGGGAATCCTGCTTGGGCTATTATGGGACATTTCGCTTTTATGTTCATTACGATATGGGTTGTATCAAAGGGTGTACAAAACGGAATTGAAAAAGCAAGTAAATATATGTTGCCAGCATTGTTCGTTTTATTTGTCGCTCTTATTATTCGTTCGTTAACACTTGATGATGCAATGAAAGGTGTGAAGTTTTTCTTACAACCAGATTTCTCAAAGATTACTTCGGAAAGTATTTTGTTCGCAATGGGGCAATCATTCTTTGCAATTAGTATCGGGATTTCAATTATGGTTACGTATAGTTCCTATTTAAATAAAAAAGAAAGTTTACCAAAATCAGCAATAACAATTGTTGGATTAAATTTATTTGTTTCATTATTTGCAGGTCTTGCTATTTTTCCAGCCGTATTTTCATTAGGAATGGAGCCAACAGAAGGACCTGGATTACTATTTATCGTATTACCATCTGTATTTAGTCAAATCCCATTCGGTGGATTTTTCTTAACAGTATTTCTTGCACTATTTACATTTGCGACATTAACATCAGCATTTTCTCTACTAGAAACTGTTGTTTCAGCATTAGCAAATGGTGAACAAGAAAAGAGAACGAAATTATCATGGCTGATCGGTTTCGGCATTTTCTTGGTAGGTATACCATCAGCGTTATCATTTGGAGTATGGAGTGATATTACGATTTTCGGAAAGAATATTTTTGATGCAGTAGACTTCTTATCTAGTAATATATTAATGCCACTTGGAGCACTATTTATTAGTATTTTCGTTTCATTCAAAATGGAGAAGAAGGTACTAGAAGCAGAGTTTTTTGTAGGTGGAAATTATGGAAAGAAAGTATTTACTTATTGGGCATTTTTACTTCGATTTGTAGCACCACTTGCAATAATTATAGTCTTCTTAAATGTAATAGGGATTATTT
>NZ_JBEUTW010000314.1:0-2463 GCF_040492675.1 Bacillus sp. AP50 | reverse complement strand
TCATTATTGTTGCAATTACATCATTTTATGGGATGCAGATTTATAAAAGTGCAATAAATTACAATGGCAAATTGGCATGGTTTATAGAAAAGTTAAAACATGAAAGGTCAGTTAAACTTAAACATAATAATATATATAAATCTGGAGTAGAAGGTATTTTTGAAGATATAAATAAAAAATATCCTTTGCCAAAGAAATTGTATATGGCAACTGATTTTGATCTTACATTTCATTCAGATGGAACAATCACAGCGTTTGATACATTTGTTTATGGGAAAAATGTTGATGGGAAAGAAGAAACTTATTTAATCTCTTATAATAAGAAGAAATCAGAAGATATTACTATAATACGAGATGGATATGCAAAGCCTGACTATAATGATGATAAATTAGTAGAACCTTTAATTAAAACGGTTAAGGCGATCCCAGTTAAGCAAACGGTCAAAAAATGGAATGAAAGTAAGTATGGGTTGATTTATTATGGAAAAAGAAATTGGGGATCCAATACAGAGGGAATTATTAATATTACTGAGGATGGTAAGAGGCAGAGTGTTAAAGAAGCAGCTTCTGATATCATTGGATATACTGTATCTATATTTGTCCCTGGAAAAGAGAAAGAGCTAGTCCCTGCTAGATATAATTTAATAAGTGACGCAAGTTGGAGTAAATCAAAGACGCCTCCAAAAGAAGATATGCTTAAAGAGAAGGAACAACAAGATTTAAAGAATGAAAAAGAACAGTTTTTCCTATCAAAAGAAGTTGGTTATAAACTAAATATGACAGATAAAGCATTAGGGAGCGCCTTTTATTCATTAAGCAAGACTAGTGATGAAGGGAAAACATGGGAGGTTATCAATCCAGACCCATTTAATGGGGGGATTGGTAGTGTATCAGGAATCATTTTTATAAATGATAAACTTGGGTTTTTAGGAGCAATTAGGCCTTCTGGTAATGAAGGAGAGTTATATCGCACAGATGATGGGGGAGTATCTTTCAAAAAGGTAGAATATCCGCCGCATGAAGTGAAATTAGATCATACACAGTCCACAATAAGTCCTTTTGATTCTCCTAGTATGCCATATGAGAAAGATGGGGTTTTTAATATGTTAGTTGGACAAGGGGCAGATGGAGACTACAATGGCGATAGTAGTGCACTTTATCAATCAAAAGATAACGGAGAAACATGGGGATTTGTAGAAGAAGTGAAAAAGAAATAATCAGAATGTTTTTTTAAAAATAAGGTAACTACTCAGCTATACATTTCATGACGGACAGGAAGAATTTACGAGTGAAATAATTAAAGTTCTTTCTCATGCTGGAGATTGGTTAATATGGTCTACTATTCTTGCATCTTCCATCATGTATACTGTTACTTTATATAAGAATCATCCAGATATCAGAAAAATTATACATGCTCGTTTTGAAGAAATAAAGCAACGAATAAAATATTAATGTAACTAATAAAAAACGTTATTCTTTCTAGTAATTTTGCTTATTTAGAAAGAATAACGTTTTTATTTTTTAATACTCAAGTAATAGTTTACCTGCAGTTCCTATCATATAATTTATTGAATTTTAATATACGTTATGTATAACAGATATTTACCTTATAAAATAAGGGGGGCATATTATGACTGAGACAAACGAATCTTCAGGAGTCAATTTGAAAAAAGATGTGAAGTTTTCTATTATAATTCCTGCACACAATGAAGAAAAGTACATTAGAAAATGTTTAGATTCAATTGCAAAGGCATCAGAGGCATATAAAGAGCAAACGGAAGTTATAGTTGTTTTAAATCGTTGCACAGATAAAACAGAGGAAATAGCAAAATCTTATAATTGTGTTACATTGAAAAATAACGATAAAAACTTATCTAAAATTCGAAATGCAGGGGCTAAAATAGCTAATGGAGAAATAATCGTCACTATAGACGCTGATACCATAATGACAGAGTCTATGTTGTCTAATGTAGATAAATATTTAGCTTCAGGTAAATACATTGGTGGTGGGGTAAATGGAAAGTTTGAAAGAATATCTTTAGGAATATTTCTCTCCGCAATGTTAATAATCATCCCCTTACTTTTTAAGTACGGAGCTATATCTGTAGGGATTTTTTGGTGCTATAGAAAAGACTTTATGGCAATTAACGGATTTAATGAAAACATGCTTATGGCAGAAGATGCAGATTTCGCTAAACGGTTAAAAGAATGGGGAAAGAAAAATAATAAGAAATTTGGTACTATTAAAAATGGAATGATAACTTCATGCAGAAGATTTGATACATATGGAGACTGGACTTTACTTAAAAATCCAAAAGTAATTTTAGCTTATCTAAAAGGAAATGATAGAAAATACGCAGATAAGACATATTATGATAACCAAGAAAGATAAAAATGGAGAAAACCGGTAGAAAATAGTTAGTGCTTTTTTAGATATAATGAGAATCCAACTTAATTTAATAG
>NZ_JBEUTW010000313.1:0-1130 GCF_040492675.1 Bacillus sp. AP50 | reverse complement strand
GGTGTAATCTTTTTATTTTTGAGTAATGTGAGAGGGAATATATACATTTTCTACTTAAATTCTTTAACAGCGTAAATATATTCAATGTAGAAAGTTAGTTTTATGTATACTGACTTGAAAATTGTTTTAACTTGTTTACGTAAGAAGCGAGATAAGACTCAATGATAGAAAGTGATAACTGCCTTAAGTTATAAGGATAAATGAAATAGGAATACGTTTTATCTCTGACAATACATGGAGATAAAAATTTTGAGTGTATTTCATGTGTAACATCTCTTTACCTTGTAATAATTCAAATTAGGTTATGTCTAAGGTAGGAGAATTTCTAAAAGTAGGAGGCTATTATATATGCCTAAACAGGGAAAATACAATCTTGTTGAAATTGGTTTGATCAGTATAGCACTGTGGTGGGCAGTTCTATTGTTATCTCCCATTGCTACATTTAAAAATTCTGTATACAGTACTATGGAGCAAGTTATGCCGGAACAGTTATGGGGCATGCAATGCTTATTTATATCTTTCTTCTTATTATATGGGGTGGCTACAGATAATAAGATTATTAGAAGTATTGGATTGTTAATTTCTATTGGATTTTGGACATTTGTTTCCGTTTCCTTATGGTTAAGTGATAGTGCTACAACAGGTACAAGTTATTTTGTTTGGGCACTTATGGCCGCAGGTCTCTATCTTAAGCTGATGAAAGTAGGTGACGGTTAATGAAAGATAGTTTAATTTCTGCAATTGCTTCTGTATTAGGCATGTTTATTACAGGAGGTTTTGGTTACTTAACTTCTAAGAACAAACCAACTTCTAACACCAGTATCGATACAAGTACAAACCGTCATTCTTTATCTGATGACGAAAGGCAGTTTCGAATTGAACTCAAAGATATGATGTTAACATATCAAAATCAGGTGAAAGAACTAACTCTAGAGGTTGCTAGATTAACAAAAGCGAACCTTCAATTAGAAGTACAAGTAAGACAATTAACGGCTCGTAATGAGAGTCTGGAAACGCAAGTGCATGAATTAACCACTGCGAATAGAGAATTAAAAGAAGAGGTACAAAGGAGACGCAATAGTATTACGGAATAAGGTGACTCATGGGAAGTGCATTCAGAATAATTAGTT
>NZ_JBEUTW010000312.1:0-9957 GCF_040492675.1 Bacillus sp. AP50 | reverse complement strand
TAATGATAAGTAAGAATTCATGTTTATATGAATTCTTACTTATCATTATTTATGCAATACTCTATCGATATATTTATTACATTTTTTCTTGCTTTTTTATCACTTGCGTAGTAAAGTGATAGTAAGATGAACGCTAGGAAGTGACAAAACATGCGTGATAATACGATAGGATCATTAATATGGTTACGTTTAATACGATTTACGAACCAAAGTAATCAAATGTCAAATGAGTTTTTAAAACGTTTTGATTTAACGACAGCTCAATTTGATGTGCTTTTGCAAATACGTACGTATCAACCACTAACACAAATGGAGTTAGCTGAAAAGGTAACTGTTACACAAGGTGGCATTTCTCGAATGTTAACTCGTCTTGAAAAAGAAGGATATATTGTACGAAAACAAGATTGGAAAACGAAAACAATTAGTCTTACAGAGCAAGGGGAATCGGCCTTAGAGAAAGCATTGCCAGAGCAACTTGCATTTCAATCTTCGTTTTTTGATGATGTATTAAATGAAGAAGAGCAGAAAATATTATACGAGCTAATGACGAAAGTTCATAAGCATAGTGAAAAAAAAGAATTACCGCAAGAGTAATTTTTTTTACACTATCAATTGACTAATCAAGTGAAGGTATAGGTAATACGGAGATATACCTGACTTACCAACGTTTTTAGAAAAAAACGAATACTACTTTATTAAAGGGGAGAGTAACTATGGAAAAATACCGTATAGATATAAGAAAAGGAATTGAGTTTGGATTATATTCAATTGGTGATCATGTTTTAAATCCACATAATGGGGAGAAAATTACGCCAGAGAAAAGAATTCACGAACTAATTGAAACAGCTAAGTTAGCAGATGAGGCAGGGCTTGATGTGTTTGCTGTCGGTGAAAGTCATCAAACGCATTTTACAACACAAGCTCATACAGTTATTTTAGGAGCTATTGCACAAGCTACGAAAAATATAAAAATTGCAAGTTCAGCAACGATATTAAGTACATCTGACCCAGTTCGAGTATATGAGGATTTCGCTACAATTGACTTGATTTCTAATGGACGTGCAGAAATTGTGGCTGGTCGTGGATCTCGTATTGGGGGATATGGTTTACTTGGTTATGACGTGAATGATTATGAAGAATTATTCGAAGAGAAGATGGATCTTTTATTAAAAATTAATAACGAGGAACATGTAACATGGAATGGACAGTTCAGAGCACCGCTCGCACATGCATCGGTTATTCCAAGAGCGAAAAATAATAACTTACCAATTTGGCGTGCAGTTGGAGGTCCACCAGCTAGTGCAATTAAAGCAGGACGCGCGGGTGTACCAATGATGATAACAACACTCGGTGGTCCAGCAATTAACTTTAAAGTGTCAGTAGATGCTTACCGCGAGGCTGCTGTACAAAGTGGATTTGATTCAGCTAGTTTACCAGTTGCGACAACGAGTTTATTTTATACGGCAAAAAATTCGCAAGATGCACTTAGTGAATATTACCCTCACATTAATGCTGGTATGCTTACACTGCGCGGTGGTGGGTATCCGAAACAGCAATTTACAAATGCAATAGATTACCGTGATGCTTTAATGGTTGGTAGCCCACAACAAATCATTGAGAAAATGCTTTACCAATATGAATTGTTTGGCCAACAACGCTTTATGGCACAAATTGATTTTGGCGGTGTACCATTTGATAAAATTGAGAAAAATATTGAATTAATTGCTACTGAAATTTTACCAGCCGTTAGAAAACATACAGCAAAATAAATAAAAAAACTGAGAGTCTAATCGACTTTCAGTTTTTTTTATTTGTTCTGGAAAAATGACAAAAAAATGAACTTTTAGTCGAGGAAGAGGGAAGTTATTTTCTATTTTTGAATAACATTATTTCGAGTTTGAATTTTGAAAATACATTTTTCTCTTGACAAAAAACAAGCGTTTATCGAGGGTGGTTTCGAGGACATTTTTTCGGGTGAAAGTCAAGTGTATGAAGAGAAAAACGATTGTTTTATAGATATAAAAGTAAGAAGTATATTGAAAAAACACATTTTGCTAATGAGAAAAATCTGATTCAAAAAAATGACAAAAGACATATTTCAGACAAAATGATGTCAATAATACGTCAAAAATAACCTGAATTTACTATGCAGGTATATTATACAATTCGATTAACGAATAAAACACTACAGAAATAGTGAAAAGGTAAAAAATAGCATTACAATAGTTTGAAAAACTGAAACTTCATATTTTTCGACAATACATACAAAATGTTTTTGTCTTTTCGTATTTCTTAATAATTGAGTTTGATAAGATTGCTCAATTAACTTTTATTATAAAAACTATGAAGGAAGTGATTTTAGTATGGAAACGCTCGAATTGGCACGAATACAGTTCGCATCAACAACGATTTTCCATTACTTTTTTGTTCCGCTGTCAATTGGTTTAGCTTTTATTATTGCGATCATGCAAACGTTGTATGTGGTAAAAGGGCAAGAAGTATATAAGAAGATGGCAAAGTTTTGGACGCAATTATTCCTTATTAACTTTGCAGTAGGTGTAGTAACAGGTATTTTACAAGAATTCCAGTTTGGTATGAACTGGTCAACGTATTCACGTTTTGTAGGTGATGTATTTGGTCCATCACTTGCGATTGAAGGATTACTGGCATTTTTCATTGAGTCTACATTCCTGGGTTTATGGGTATTCGGTGAGGATAAATTACCGAAGCGAATTCACTTAATGTGTATTTGGCTCCTTTCAATTGGAACGATGTTATCAGCATTCTGGATTTTAACTGCAAGTGCATTTATGCAGTCACCTGTCGGGTATGAAATGGCAGCTGATGGTCGTGCGCAAATGAATGATTTCTTAGCCATTATTCAAAACCCACAACTATGGGTACAATTCCCGCATACAATTACAGCGGCAATTGCAACAGGTGCATTCTTTATTGCTGGTGTAAGTGCATGGAAAATTACAAAAGGACAAGAAACTGTAGTATTTAAAAAATCTTTCCGAATTTCTATCATTGTTGGAACAATTACAACGGCGCTTGTATTATTCTTCGGTCATGCACAAGCGCAACAATTAATTAAGACACATCCAATGAAGATGGCGGCAGCTGAAGCGCTATGGAATACAAGTGAGGATCCAGCACCATTTACAGTATTTTCGAAAATTGATACAGAGAAGAAAGAAAATTCGTTTGAAATTCAAATCCCTTATATGCTAAGTCTATTATCGTATGATAAGTTTAGCGGTCAAGTTGAAGGGATGAATCAAATTCAAAAACAATATGAGGAAAAATATGGACCTGGAGATTATATTCCTCCAGTGCATACAATGTTTTGGAGTTTTAGAGCGATGGTAATGAGTGGAACATTCATGCTTCTTCTAGGAGCTTACGGATGGTTCTTATCAAGAAAAGATCGTTTAGCAGAAAAAACGTGGTATTTAAAATTAATGGTGTATGCAATTTCTCTTCCATTCATCGGTAATACAGTAGGGTGGATTATGACTGAAATGGGTCGTCAACCTTGGGTTGTATTTGGTGTAATGAAAACAGAAGATGCTGTATCACCAAATGTAACATTCGGTGAAGTATTATTCTCACTTATTTCATTCACATCAATGTATTTAATTATGGGTGGAATTTGTGTGTACTTATTTGTTCGTACCATTAAGGGCCACAAGAATAAGAAAACGAAAAAGGATTATCAAAGCCATGATCCATTTGATAAGGAGGAAGAGTATGTTATCTCTTAATGAGTTATGGTTTTTAGTTATTGCAATCTTATTTGTTGGATTCTTCGTACTGGAAGGTTTCGACTTTGGGGTAGGAATGGTTTCGAGGTTTTTAGGAAAGAATGATTTTGAAAAACGAGTTTACTTAAATACAATAGGACCGTTCTGGCACGCGAATGAAGTATGGCTTGTTTGTGCTGGTGGAGCCATGTTTGCGGCATTTCCGCACTGGTATGCAACTTTATTTAGTGGTTTTTATATTCCATTTGTATTTATGCTTCTTGCTTTAATTTTAAGAGGTGTTTCCTTTAAATTTCGTGCGAAAATAGATAATCATAAATGGAAGAGTGCATGGGATTGGGGGATGTTTATTGGAAGTATGTTACCTCCTATCCTTTGGGGAGTTGCGATTGCAAACTTTATGGTAGGTGTACCTATTGATGAGAGTAAAAATGTTGTAGGTGGATTCCTGCAATTACTTCATCCATTTGCGTTACTTGGAGGAGTAATGTTTCTCCTACTATGTATTGTTCACGGATTACAATTTCTTACGATACGTACAACTGGTAAATTGAGAGAACGTGCACGAATTGCTGCAATAAAAATTGCACCATTTTCATTAATTACACTTCTTGTTTTTGCTGGTGTGGGGTTATGGAAAACCGACATTTTCACTGCTCATGGAACAGAATGGATTATGGTGCCAATCGGAGCTTTTGTAGCACTATTAGTGTCCACTTTATTAAATAAAAGAAGAAGAGATGGTTGGGCTTTCTTTATGACGAGTTTAACAATCATTTTACTAAGTGCGAGTGTATTTATCGGTATGTTCCCACGTGTTATGATTAGCTCTTTAGGAGCAATGAATGATTTGACAATTTACAACGCAGCATCAGGAGCTTATGCATTAAAACTTATGACTTACTTTGCGATTGCTATTTTGCCTTTCGTTATCGGAAGTCAAATATGGAGTTATTATGTATTTAGACAACCTGTTAAGTCAGACAACGATTTGGAGTACTAATGAAAAGAAAAAGAGGACTTCCGTCTTATCCCGGTAGCCGTATTTTATATGTAGCGTTAACGATTATTAGTATTTTAGAAGCTTTTAGTATTATTGCGCAAACAATCTTTTTAGCACGAGCTATTACGTTTTTATTTCATGGAGAGACAGTACAAACAATATTAAGTGAAATTGTTTATTTTGGTATCGCGTTTGCAGCGCGTCACATAGTAGTTCGAACATCACAAATATTAGTGGAACGTTTTGCTGAAAAAACAGGGTCGTTACTAAGAAAACAACTAATAGAGGCATATTTCACATTAGGTCCAAGGTATGTTCAAACTGTTGGAACTGGTCATCTGGTTACCTTATCAATTGAAGGGATTGAGAAATTTAAAACATATATTGAATTAACGATTCCTAAAATGATTAGAAGTAGCATCGTTCCAGGTCTAATTGTACTATACGTTTTTACGCTAGATATTGAGTCTGGAATCATTTTAGTTGTAACGATTCCTATCGTGATCATATTTATGATTCTTCTCGGATTAGCAGCGCAAAAAATGGCAGATAGTCAGTACGAGATATATCGTGTACTTTCGAACCATTTTGTAGATACGTTAAAAGGTTTAGAAACATTAAAGTATTTAGGAAAAAGTGAACAGCACGAAGCAAAGATTGAAAAAGTAAGTAAAAGGTATAGAAAAGCAACGATGCGTACTTTGCGAGTTGCTTTTCTTTCTTCTTTTGCATTAGATTTCTTTACGAGTTTATCAATCGCGTTTGTGGCAGTTGGATTAGGGATACGTTTAATAGATGGAACGATTATACTATTACCAGCCCTTACAATTTTGATTTTAGCTCCGGAATATTTTCTGCCGATTAAACAAGTGGGAGCAAATTATCATGCAACATTAGATGGACAAATTGCGATGGAGCAAATAGAAGAGATTTTGCAACAACAAAAAAGAATACAAAAGAAAGATTTAAATGAAGATATAGTATGGAATGCCTCTAGTAGCTTGAAATTACAAGACATCAAAGTTAATAATACTGAATCTGAAAAGGCTATATTAGAAGGAATTAATTTTACTTGGGAAGGTAACGGTGCTATTGGTGTTATTGGTGAAAGTGGTGCAGGCAAATCGACGTTAATCGACGTATTAGCAGGTTTTTTATCTCCTTCGAGTGGAAAGATGTTAGTAAATGGTGTAGAAGTTGATGGATTTACTCGTGAAGATTGGCAAAAAAATATCGCTTATATTCCGCAGCAACCTTATATTTTTCCGCTTTCATTAAAGGATAACATTCGTTTTTATGAAACAAATGCAACAGATGAAGAAGTTGAAAGAGTTATTAATGAAGTCGGCCTTCGTTCACTCGTTACATCACTTCCAAATGGGATGCACGAAAGAATTGGGGAAGGTGGACGTATGCTAAGTGGCGGACAAGAACAGCGTGTTGCTATGGCGCGTGCGCTTTTAAGTAAAAAACCAATCATTTTATTAGATGAGCCTACGGCACATCTTGATATTGAAACCGAATTTGAAATAAAGCAAGCGATGTTACGTCTATTTAATGGAAAGTTAGTATTTTTAGCAACCCACCGTCTACATTGGATGAAACAAATGGACCATATTCTTATTTTAAATAAAGGGGAAATGAAAGAAAGTGGGACGTATGAAGAATTTTTAGAGAATGAGACATTACATTTTCATAGGGAAGAGAGGGGAGAGAAATGAGTAACTGGGTTAAACCTTATATAAAACAAAATAAAGGTAGAATGACTTTAACTATTTTCCTTGGTCTTCTTGGAGTTAGTTCAGGAGCGATGTTACTTTTTATTTCAGGTTATTTGATCTCAAAATCTGCCCTTAGACCAGAAAATGTAATGGCTGTATATGTTCCTATTGTTGCAACAAGAGCGTTTAGTATAGGGCAAGCTGTATTTCATTATATAGAGCGCTTAGTCGGACATGATGTCGTACTACGTATATTAGAAAAAATGAGAACGAGGCTATATAGAATAGTAGAACCACAGGCGTTATTTTTCCGTTCTCGATTTCAAACGGGTGATATGTTAGGAGTGTTATCCGAAGATATAGAGCATTTGCAAAACCTATATTTACGTACAATATTTCCTAGCATATTAGCGCTAGTTGTTTATAGTATCTTCGTACTTGTTATCGGTGCATTTGATTTTGTTTTTGCACTTATTGTAGGTTGTATGTTAGCTATTATCGTTTTTCTTCTTCCGTTTGTATCATTACTTTTGATGAAGAAACATCATGTTACTTTAAAGCAAGGAAGAAACCGTTTGTATCAACAACTGACAGATGCTGTTTTTGGATTATCTGATTGGCAAGCAAGTGGTCGTAAAGATGAATTTATTAATGAGTATGTAAAACAAAATGATCAGTTGTTAAAAATCGAAAAGAGAGTGAAACGCTGGTATCATATTCGGGACAGTATCATTCAATTAGTAGTAGGTATTGTAGTTATTTCGATGATCATATGGACTGGGAATGAAGCGGCAAGTGAACAAATTGCTCCTACAGTTATCGCAGCTTTCGTATTAATGACTTTATCTGTAACGAACGCGCTTATTCCTATTGCAGATGCCATCGATCGAATACCGTCGTATGTAGAATCTACCCATCGTCTTAATGGCGTAGAAAGTGATAGTGTTTTACATGATGAAACGGATTTGCATGGAGAGAAAGATTATATTGAACCAAAACATGTAGATATTGAACTGAATCACGTATCGTATAGTTATCCAGATAGTAATGAGATTGTATTAAAAGATGTATCATTACAAATAAAAGCAGGGAAGAAAATTGCTATTTTAGGGAGAAGTGGGACAGGGAAATCTACTTTACTAAAATTGTTAACAGGGGCGTTAAGCCCAGTAAATGGCCAAGTTGTACTAAATGGTGAACGAGCTCATACGAATCTTTTATCTAAATATATTTCTGTATTAAATCAAAAGCCGCATTTGTTTGATACGACAATTGGAAATAATGTACGAATTGGCAAACCAGAGGCGACGGATGAAGAGATATGGAAAGCTTTAGAGAAAGCACAATTAGCTTCACATGTTACTTCTCTTCCAGCCGGATTACAAACAAAAATGCATGAAATGGGAAAGCGGTTTTCTGGTGGGGAAAGACAAAGGGTTGCTTTTGCTAGAACTCTTATGCAAGAAACACCAATTATTGTACTTGATGAACCGACTATCGGTTTAGATCCAAAAACAGAATTGTCTTTAATTGAAACAATGTTTTCTGCAACGGAAGAAAAGACGGTTATTTGGATTACGCACCATCTTGTAGGAATAGAACATGTAGACGAAGTTATATTCCTTGATCGTGGCCAAATTGTCATGCAAGGTAGTCATAAACAACTTCTGAAAGAAAATGAAAAGTATCGTAAACTTTATGAGTTAGATAAAGGAATATAATTTGAATAAGCAATAATTGTAAAAATAGCTACGCCTAATGGTGGAGCTATTTTTTTTGTTAGATTGCAGGTGTATATGATTGTTACGAATTAAAAATGAATTTCATATTATACATATAATGGAGGGGATGTACATGAAGGAGCAATATAAAATCATTGTTTTAAGTGATGAATTATCAGGGGATAGGATTCGAAATACGTTAGACAAAAATAAATGTAAAACAATAGTTCATGTTGTGGACGTTTCAGATGTTGTTCGTATAGAAAGTTCTTTTCAATATATAGTCATTTGGAGAGGGGACGCAGAAAAACTTACAAATGACTTGATAAATAGGGGCGTGCAAAGTTCAAAAATTATTAATTTAACAAAATACATGTATGAATGGAAGGATAAATTAATTTCTATCTATCAAATAAATCCGGATCTTATGTCTTTATACATTTCTATGAAAAAAGCAAAGAGTGATCCGACGTATGAATTGTTTGCTACCGGTTTGTCTTATCCGCATTGTGGCATAAGTACGGAGCTTCTCTCAAAAAAATCAATAAAATTAACACTTCCATCGCAAGATCTATACTATGATTATTTAATAGCGTCACAACTTTTATCAAACAATCATTCATTTCAATATTGTTTAATAGGAATAGCCTATTTCTCGTTTTACTTTGATATGTCGTTATCATCTGAATCATATAGAATTCACAAAGTATATTATCCATTGTTTCAAGATGGTCATCATACTGTAGTTCACTCTCCTCTACCCACTGATGGATTCTCCCATCTAAATACTCCGAAACCACTTCTTTCTATTTTTAATTTGCATTTTGAATATATTTTATTAGACGAACTAAAAGATGAATCATTGACGCTGCCTTGGATAAATGCTGAGTGGAATACCACTCCTCTTCACATTCCTTTTGAAGAACACGGGAAAATAAGAGCAACTTCACATGCTAAACTGTCGTACCCTCATACTTTAGTTGAAAATAAAATGATTTTTAAAAAATATTTAGATTTACTGTTAAAAAATGATATAAAGCCACTAATTGTTGTGTTCCCTGTTACTTCACATTATTTCAATTGTAGTAGTAAGAAATTAAAAGAAGATTTTTATAAAGTTATAAATGATTTTCAAACTCAATATTCTTTTCAAATCATAGATCTATTTGATTCGCCATTATTTTGTGACGATGATTTTTATGATAGTGATCATATGAATAAAAAAGGTGCAAATAAAATGTCCGCATTATTAAATATGTTTATTCAGGAACGAAAAGTATGATAATTTGTTTCATGTTTGCATAAAAGTATATAGGCTCCATACAGTTAAAGTAATGTGATTTTTGTGTCGCGTATATAAATAATATGCGAAGAGGTGAGAGAGTTAAAATGAGAACTCGTATTGAAAGAACTGAAGAGGTGGTAGAGCAACTTCCGTTGGTAAGTGTATTAATTCCTACGTATAATCGTCCTCGTTACTTTGAAAAGGCGCTATGTAGTGTGTTAGAACAAACGTACCCTAATATAGAAATTATAGTTGGAGATGACAGCACGAATGATGAAACAGAAAAAGTGTTACAAAAATACTTATGTGATCATTCAAATATTATTTATATAAAAAATAGATCAACTCTCGGACAATTTGAAAATGCGCTAATGTTATTTAATGAAGCGAACGGTGAATATATAAATTTTTTAATGGATGATGATGTATTTCATGTGAATAAAATTGAAAAAATGATGAA
>NZ_JBEUTW010000311.1:0-1129 GCF_040492675.1 Bacillus sp. AP50 | reverse complement strand
TATTTTGTTGAGGTCGAATCCTTCCCGCTTACTCCTAACGGAAAAATTGACAAAAAAGCACTGCCTGAGCCGACAAGTGCGGCGCCACTGAGGGAAGAGTACTCAGCACCTCTATCAGATAGGGAAAAACTCTTAGCAACTGTATGGGAAGAAGTACTCCGGACAGAACGAGTTGGCATTCATGATAACTTTTTTGAATTGGGAGGAGACTCCATTAAAGCGATCCAAATTGCAGCTAGGCTGAACGAACATGGATTGAAATTCGAGATGAAAGACTTGTTTAAAAATCCAACAGTATACGAGCTTGTCCCATATATCCGGTTCGCAGCTGTATCTGCAGAGCAAGGCCTAATTCAGGGCGATGTACCTCTGACGCCGATACAGCGTTGGTTTTTTGAACAGCAGTTTCCTATACCAGAACACTTTAACCAATCTATGATGCTGTTCCGAGAGGAAGAGTGGAATAGTGAAGCGGTGATAGAGGCTTTCCACAAACTTTGCGTGCATCATGATGCGCTCCGAATGGTTTATCCTTCTTCGAAGCAGTACAGCCGGGGAACGGAAGCTATTGATTTTACTCTTCAGCGATTTGACTTTAGGGGAGTAACAGATGCAAAACCTTTAATTGAGAAAGAAGCGAATTACCTCCAGACTGGCCTTAATCTCGAAGAAGGTCCGCTGATAAAATTGGGGATTTTTGAGACTGACGTAGGAAGTTATTTATTAATTATTATTCATCATCTTGTGGTGGACGGAGTGTCCTGGAGGATTCTTCTGGAGGATTTCTATCGTCTATATGAGAAAGGAGAAGTTCTTCCACCGAAGACCACCTCTTACCGTGCTTGGGCAAGTGGGCTGTCTGAGTATGCAAGGAGCAGGGCTATACAAAAAGAGATTCCGTACTGGGAAGGTGTCGAATCTATGAAAGTGGCTCCCCTGCCGAAGGACAGGGAAAACGATGGAAGCTTCAGTAAAATAGAAGCTCTGCACTTCAGCCTTGACGAAAAAGAAACACACCAGCTTCTGACAGAAGCCCATCGGGCCTACCAGACTGAAATTAATGACCTTCTTCTTGCGGCGCTTGCTCTAACAGTTCAGGAATGGACAGGAGAAAATAGGATGGCAGTCA
>NZ_JBEUTW010000310.1:0-12611 GCF_040492675.1 Bacillus sp. AP50 | reverse complement strand
GCCATTGAAACAGCTTTATTAACAGAAGTGAATTTACCTTGGTTTACCACGTATTTATCTGCGACTTTTAAAGGCTCCCTCTCTGTTATTACAGACTTTATTCATACTTGGACATCAGAAGAGGATCAACATTCGAATCTATTGGAGACATATTTACTACTCACTCGAAGTGTGAATCCTAAACGAATACATGAATTAAGAAAGTCAGTCGTTGAGGGGGGATTTGAACCTGATTTTCATACACCAATCGAAGCTATGACGTATACGACGCTACAAGAACTTGCAACAATGGTGTTTTACAATAATGTTGCTAAGGTTGCAAGTAAGCATGATCCAGATCTTGCTACGTTATTACGTCGTCTTGCCAAAGATGAGACTCTTCATTATGCTTTTTATCGAGACGTCATTCGAACACATTTGGAATTAGAACCTAATTATTGCTATCATATTGCCAATGTAATTAAGAATTTTAAAATGCCAGGTGCCGTCATGCCTGATTTTGAAAATAGAATGGCTGTAATTGCAAAAGAAGCGAACTATGGACCACTACAATATTTTGATCAAGTACTTGATGTAGTGATTGAGTATTGGGGTTTAAAAGCCCTACGACCAATTGCACCTCTAGCTGAAAAAGCAAGAATTGAGATTTTGGATTACCACACAAGATTGAAAAAAATAAGGGATCGATTTGGTCGTTTTCAAGGGAAAAACTGATCTACGTTAATGAGTAGAGGTTTCAGAATATACGAGGGGAAATTCCCCTTCCCTTTATGGGAAATCTGACACACTCCCTATGTTTTTTGTGCTATTTTTATTCGATTTGATTTTTAAAGAAAAAGTAATTGACAGCAAAAATAATTTTATGATATTATAAAATATTTGATAAAAAAACACATATATGTTAAAGTTAAGAAGGTTACCATATATGGAGGTGGATTATATGTTTCAAATTGGCGATAACATTGTTTATCCAATGCACGGAGCAGGTATAATTGAAGCCATAGAAGAAAAAGAATTCTCAGGAAAAAAACAACAGTATTTTGTCATAAAAATGTCGATCAGTAATATGCAAGTCATGATTCCTACGGGTAAAATATTGAATTCGAATATACGCCCAGTTATTGATATACTTGCATTAAAGCACATTATACACATTTTTCACCATGAAGAATCCTGTAAATTACTGCCGTGGAAACAAAGGCATAAGGTGAACACGGACAAAATAAAAACGGGTGAAATACAAGAAGGTGCTGAAGTTGTACGGGATTTAATGCGTATGAAGAAAGAAAAAGCACTCAATACAAGCGAAAAAAAATTGTTGGATGATGCATATAGATTTTTGGTCAGTGAACTAGAATTAATTAAAGGAATCACTGAAAATCAAATAAAAAGTTTCTGTTAAGGTTCATTATAAATACTGCGTTATATCCTCTAAAAACATTCTAAATCTTTCGGGAATATGATGAGTATTAAAAGCAACTCATTTCAAAGACATTCAATTTCTTCAACTTACTTTTAGAGTAGGAACCTCTTTTGTTATTACTTCAATCTAATCCATTTTTATTTTTAAATTTCTTTTACGAACGTTCGAAGTTTCATTAAATAACTCGATCAAATAGTCACTTGAATTTTTGCAATCCTCATTCACACTGGCACGGACAAGGAGCCGTAAGGATGAAAGAGAGGTAGGGCTTTCATTGTTTTAGGTATATATATCTAAGTCATTATTTCTAAAAGAAAAAACAATCAATCTCATCTCTATCTTTAAGAATTTTTACATTCACTGAGACAGTGAATAGTAATTGCTTATCTTCTTTTCATAAGAGAGATACGCGAGTTGGTAACATCTAAATATATGGTCAACGATACAAATTGATGGGATTTCTAGAACTAGAAACCATTTTTACAATTTATTTAACATAATAAGATTAAATGAAACAATAAGAAGGGGTGAAGATATGAAACGCATGCCAACGCAAGAATTAAGTAACGAGTTAAAGAAGCGGAAAGGGATTACTTCTATTAAGATTGAGCCTTATGAAAAAATTGAAGTTGGTGGAATTGTTGTAGATGGACCGGCTGTTATTTTAATCAATCAAGAATACCTGAAAATTGTTGAATGAAGAAAAGGATGATCCTTTACGAAAAGGGATGATCCTTTTTGTTTGCTGCAACTTTTATTTGATGTGTTGGGATTAAAAGGAAGGAGAGGGTCGGAATTATCATAATGGAAAGCTTAATATTGGTAGGGTTTCTTTTTACGTTATATAAATTAGTTGATAAAAAAACAAACTAATTTACATAACGTTATATTATTTCCTTTTTAAGGGTGAGATTTATTTGATAGTGAAATGGGTAATTTAAAGGAGGAATTTAGATGAATGCAAGGAAAGAACGCATAAAATACGAAAAGATGTCAAAGAATTATGACCGTATTTATTCAGTTTCGTTTATCCTATTAATTATACTTGTTTGTAGTAGTGTGATTATCATAGGAGCTACAGGAGGAAAATATGGAGTGTTTTTATTGTTAGCAATTTTACTTAACGCACGTATTACGAAAGAATCTCAAAAAAAGTATGAGCACTATTCTAATAAAGGCCGTATTTAAAATGATACATATCCAGAAACGAACAACCTAGATGTATATTCAAAATATCCCTTTATCATCTCCTATTAACTAGTAAAAGTAACTTTATATAAATAATTTTTTAGCAATGTAGAAATAGAAACCGTACCCTATTAAAATGTTATTTCCGTCCATATAATGAATTATCCTTCTAGCATATTTATAAGATTTATATCATATATTAGTAGAAAGAATGCAAGTTAGAAAGGAGTCTTATAGAATGAGTTATTTGGAGGGAAATGACTTTAGTAAACAAAATATGGTAAGTGTGCCTAATCCCTATGTATATCAGACATTACAATCAGTAATTGGTAAACATGTGGTTATTGAAACTGTAAGAGGAAATATAAGAGGGAAATTAAAGGATGTGAAACCAGATCATTTGCTCATTGAAGATACGGCGCCATATATTGTACGCATTCAACAAATTGTATGGATTATGCCAAAGCAATAATCAAATAAAAACACAGGGTTTTATCTCTGTGTTTCTTCAAATTTTCGTTTTTGAATATATGCTTGAGCATGGATAATTTCTTTCTGAAGTTCTTTTAATTCTTCCGTAGATCCGGATTCAATCGTCATGTACGTAGTAACTAGACTAATCATCATATCCATCTTCTCTACTATATTTTGAATGACCTGTTCAGATTGCTCTTTTTTAGGGTGTTGTATTGCTATTAAAGCATTTTCTATATAATTGTTCTTTCTTTGCTGGATATCATAAATAAACTGTTTTGTGTTTGAGTTCATTTGTTATTCCTCCGTTTTGGATATATCTTCTATTCTATCATATTTGAATGGAAAATATGATATTACCCTAAATTCACACCTGTCCAGGTTTTAAGGTATTCATAATGTGTTCTAAATCAACTTTGATGTACTGAGACTGTTTTTTTACTGTTCCATTTCGAAAGTATTCAGGAAACTCATTTTTGATATACACTATATTATTTAGTTTAAGTCGCGATATCATAGTATTTCTTTTGGTTTTTTATTTGATTCCAATTACAAAATTATAATAGCATTTCAATAGTAAGGCTATCTCTGTATTTTATCTTTATACCGGTATGCTATTATCTTGATATAATTATGTTGTATGTAGTAGTGACGGAAATAGTGAAAGATTTCTAATTGGTTAACATATAAAATGAACTATTTCTTCCTAACTAAAATAAATCGTGGAGAAGATAAAAGATGCAAAGAACAATATTAATTGTAGAAGATGAAGATATTTTACGTGAAATTATGAAAGATTACTTATTAAACGAAGGGTATAACGTCTTAGAGGCGATGGATGGGAAAGAAGCGTTATCTATATTTGAAGAGCATGAGGTGCATTTAATTATTTTAGATATTATGTTACCGGAATTAGATGGTTGGACGGTTTGTCGGCGAATTCGGAAGAAATCTAATGTACCTATTATTATGCTAACGGCTCGGGTGGATGAAGATGATACTTTACTTGGATTTGAACTAGGAGCAGATGATTATGTTACAAAGCCGTATAGTCCTCCTATTTTATTAGCAAGAGCAAAACGATTAATGGAAAGCCGATATTCTTCAGCTGTTAATGTACCAGCTGAAGACACATTAACGAGTAGTGGTATCCATGTACATTTTCCTTCTCGTACAGTAACTATAGATGGGGAAGACATAAATTTGACTCATACAGAATTTGAAATAGTAACGTATCTCATGCGAAATCAAGGAATTGTAATTTCGAGAGAACAACTAATCAATAAAATTTGGGGTTATGAATTCGCTGGGGATGATCGCACTGTTAATAGTCATATTCGTAATTTGCGTCATAAATTAGGACAAAAAGCAGCTTGTATTGTAACGGTTGTACGAGCTGGTTATAAATTTGAGGGACAAGTATGAAAAAAGGAATTGTATTAAAGTTATTTATGTTAACAACAGCATTATGCACACTTATTTTAGTAACTATTTTTATTGGACAAACTATATTTTTTAAGCAATACTACGCAAATCGAAAAGTTAATGATATTAAAACAAATATTCAATCCTTTGAAAAAGCATATATAAAAGCTGGAGATGATGCGAAAGTAATTCAAGAATTAGAACAAAATTTCTATCAAGAGAATGCGACATGGATTACAACGTTAGATAGTGTAGGTAATATAAAATATGCAAATGATTTTTCTATAGAAATTCAATTAGACCCAAACGAAAATAAGATATTTTCTGAACGTTCCATTCACATACCGTTGTATAGTTTTATCAATTTAGAAGATATACAGAGGATGAAATATAGTTTAGAACAAGGGAGTCATATTATTATCGACGGAGTACAGAAGGGGGATATAGTAGTCCCTGCGATGTTAACAATAAAAGAGAAGAATGTTGGGCTAGAGAACAAGCAACTGTCAGAAAGGTTGTATGGGCCAAAAGCCGTATCTTCAAAAGAAAGTTCACAATTATATTTAGCGGGAAGCATTCAAAACGTGCAATTACCGGAGGGGACTGTAGGAACGAACTTTATATATGGAAATCGTGTGCTTATAGATAGAATAAAACAATTTCAGGTTGATTTATTATTGAATCAAAAATCTAATGATGTTACTTCTACAGAAATAATGGATTACGAAGAAAATGATATTAAATATAAAGTTTTAATCAAGCCAACAAAAGACGCGGGGGGTAAGACAAACTATATATTTGCTATGACATCATTGCAACCAGTTGATGAAGCGGTACAAATGATAAAGGATTATTATGTATATTTAATTATCTTTGTATTGATTTTAATTGTTTTGATATCGTTCTATTACTCAAAAAAAATCGCCAAGCCATTATTACAAATAAATGATACTACAAAAAAAATCGCGGGTTTAGATTTCTCTGAGACGATACCTATTACTACAAAGGATGAAATAGGTGATTTATCACAAAATATTAATACACTTTCTAAAGCTTTGCATTCGTATATTCATCAATTGCAGCAAGATATAGAAAAAGAAAAGCAATTAGAGAATACACGTAAAGAATTTATCGCTGGTGTTTCACATGAGTTAAAAACACCTTTGAGTATTATGAAGAGCTGTATTTCAATTTTAGAGGATGGTGTTGCTAGTAATAAAAAGGAGTATTACTTTAAAGCAATGTCAAAAGAAGTAGATAAAATGGATATGCTCATTATTGATATGCTGGAGTTAGCGAAATTCGAATCTGGTACATATAAAATGGAAATGGATGTTTTCCATATTGATGAAATGATCGATTACATATGTGAGCAATTAACCTCGGATATAACAGCTAAGCAATTATATGTTCATAAACAACTTTCTAAAATTGAAGTTGTTGCAAACCAGCATCGCATAGAACAAGTTATAACGAACTTTATTACAAATGCGATTCGTTACACACCAGAACAGGAGAATATTATTATTTCTACAATAGAAGAGAATGAACGTGTAAAAGTATGTGTAGAAAATAAAGGGGCTCATATCGCGCCAGAACATTTAGAGAAAATATGGGATCGTTTCTATCGAGGGGATACGTCTCGTCAACGTTCAAAAGGTGGAACAGGATTGGGACTTGCTATTTCAAAAAATATATTAGAGCTACATGATGCGGAATATGGTGTTTCAAATACAGAAGATGGAGTATTATTTTATTTCTATTTAAATAAAAACGTGTAGAATTTTTTCTACACGTTTTTATTATTTTTAAACAAATTCGACACTATCTGCATTTTATCTTTACCTCTCTCTATTAATCTATTTATTGTAAACATCGGTTGAAACGAATGATTCAGTCGAATAAAGGCTCAGCCTTATAAATAATGAAAATTAATAGGGAAAGGATCGGAAAATAATGAAAGAATCACAAAATAAGAAAAAAACAAGTGTAGTAACGAAGGCAATCATATCTTTAGGAGTTGTTTTAGCGACGACCTTTTTCACATTCTTCTTAATTGGAAATTGGAACTCTACCCCAGCGAAGGGAGTAGCTAATGAAAGTAGTAAACAAGTTAATACGCAACAAGAAGAAAAGAAAAAGGAAACACCGCCAGCAAAACAGAAAAGACCTGATGGAAAACCGGTGGGAAAGGTTGTTTATTTAACATTCGATGATGGTCCTAGCGAACTAACTGGGAAATTTTTAGATGTACTAAAAGAGCAAAATGTCGCCTCGACATTTTTTATGCAAGGTAGCAATTTACAAAATACAGGTTTTCAGGAAAACGTAAAGCGAGCAGTAAAAGAAGGGCATTATATTGGTGCTCATAGTATGACACATAATAGTGATAAGTTATACAAAAAAGGACAATTTGTACCGGAGATGAAAGAAACGTTAGCTCTTATCCATAATATTACGGGTACAACTCCTAAACTAGTTCGTCCGCCATATGGATCTGCACCAGGATTAAAGGACGAGGAAATTCGTAACCAAATTGTAGAAGCAGCAATAAAAGTTTGGGATTGGACAATAGACTCAAATGATTGGAAATTAAAAGATAATCCAACTCAGATTATCGATAATGTAAAGAAACAGACAACAGAAGAAGTAGAAGTTGTTTTAATGCATGAAAAGGCGCAAACATTACAAGCTCTTCCTGAAATTATTAAATTTTATAAAGAGCAAGGGTATGGATTTGGGGTATATAATGACGAGGATCATTTTCGTCTAAACTTCCAAAAAGATCAACGTCTATAGTATAAACATAGTTATTTTAAAAAGGTGTTTTTGTTACTAAATCAATAATTAAGCCAAAAGTCGATTTCCTATACGATAAAGAAATCGGCTTTTTTATAAAGTTGACTTTTTGATCAAAAAGGTTTATTCTACTTGTGCAAGTAACGACTTGCATTCGGGTTTGGATAAAGATTATGTGAAAGTTGGATGAAACGTGAATGAAATGACAAATACATCAGAACGTATTATTGAGGCTTTTTTAGAACTATTTCGCACTCATGGCTATAAGGGAACGACGACTCGCTCGATTTCGGAATTAGCGGGCGTAAACGAAGTAACGATCTTTCGGAATTTCGGAAGCAAAAAGAATATTATGGAAAAAGCTGTCGAATCTTTATCGCGTGATATGGAATTGAATAAATTAATGCCTGGAGAGATGACTTGGAATCTTGAAGATGACTTGCTATCTATTGCAGAAGGATATCTTGCATATATAGAAAAGTTAAAGGATTTAATTTTGATTAGTTTTCAGGAAGCTGAAATGTTCCCAGAGCTTAAAGAAAAAATTGCATTAATTCCTAAACAATTAAAAGATAATTTGGTTTCATATTTTATTGAGATGAGGGAAAAGGGAAAGCTTATTGAAACTGATATGGAAGCTCAGGCGATGAACTTTATTTGGATGAATTTCGGTTACTTTCTTTCTAACTCACGCTTCGGGGACAATTTATTTTCAAATTCAAAAGAGATTTTTCTAAAACATAGTGTCCAACTATTTTCTAGGGGGCTAACTCCCTAGGTCTTTTTTTACACCAGATGCAAGTAAGTACTTGCTATAATAAAACAACAAGGAGTACGACAATGAAAACTTTAAAAAATTTCTTTAAATTCCCCCCAACATTCATTGGAATTGCAACAGCATTTGCCTTTCTGTTAATTTTCTTTTGTGTGTGGATGACTGCATACGATGGTGTTACTGATCGGGTAAACCAATTAAAAATCGGATTAGTTAATGAAGATAATGAAATGGGAACTGATATTGAAAAAAGCTTGAAGGAAAATCTGCCCTTTAAAGTTAAAAGTTATAGCTCGGTAACGCACGCCCAAAAAGACATGGATAACAGGAACTTAGATATGGTTATTCAAATTCCTGCAAATTTCTCAAGCCTATTGAAAGAAAATAATACTACAGAGATTAACTATTTCATCAATCAAGCAAACTCATCTTTGGCAAAACAGATTATGGAAGGCGCGGCAAAGGATATTACGCAAACAGTTAATAAAAATGTATATGCGTATAAACAAAAGTTTATTTCATCTAACCTATCTAACGAACTAAGTACAGTGATACCGTCAGAAGAATTGGCCCAAAAGTTATCAGAAAACATTACGAAAGCTGTAAGTTCATTAAACATTGATTCTGTGCAATCATCTGTCGAAAAAACAAACAATACAGATGGCTTTGCAGCAACCATGATTCCATTTTTAATTGTTCTTGCTTCATGGGTTGGAGCTATGCTTATGAGTTTAAATCTTAATATTGTTGCAACAATATTAAAAAACACGCACGGAAAATGGTCTATATTTTTCTCAAGACAAGTTATTAATATTGTCGTATCTGTTATTTTAGCTATTATCACGTTATTATTGATGACCGTATTTAACGTTAAATTGAATACAAGCTTATTTGAAACATGGATCTTCCAAACTCTTGTCTTTTTCTCTTTCTTAAGCGTAACACAAATGTTTATCGTTCTATTCGGTCCTGCTGGTATGGTATTTAATATCATATCACTGTCAATACAATTAGTTACTTTTGGAGTAATTGTCCCAAAAGCATTGCTATCAAATTTTTATCAAACTGTAGGTTCTTTTTTCCCTGGAACTTATGTAGCCGATGGATATCAAACAATAATTTTTGGAGGGGGAAATCTATCACACGATATGAATATTCTTCTTCGCACTTCAATTATTACCATTCTTATAGCGGTGGGGAGAATTATGCTGCAAAGAGATAGTAAAAGTGAATTGATCAAACAAACTGCCAACAGATAAAAAGCTTGTGGTACATGTATAGGCTTCTTTTTCTGGTAGCCCCCGTACCTATCAAATTAAAACATTTATAGCACCCCAGAACGAAAATCCAGTGTGTATTTGACAGACAACGGCTTGTTTTTTCGTTTTGGGGTATTTGCTTTTTATAGTTCGATGGTGATGAGGGAGCACCACATTGCTAAAAAAAGAATTAATCTAAGATTTTTTCTTTTTTAGCTATATGTGTCCTAGAAATAAGTCTATACAGTTTATCAAAAATATTTACATACCTCCTCGCAAATATGTTAGAAAAATCTTTGTAGCACTTGAAAATGTTTGATGTTTTTTCCAAAGAATATTTAGTCCAGCCTCTAGCTTAGGAGATAGGGGGCGGAAGCAAAGTGTACTTTCCTCAGACGTATTCATAAGCTTATCAATACATAATGCGTACCCTATATTTTCTTTTACGAGTAAGGATGCATTATAGAGTAAATTATATGTACCTATAACATTCAAGTTTTCAATTTCCTCTCCAAGCCATCCTGATAATTCATTACTTACAGCCGTTTGTCTTGATATGATAAGAGGTTTATTTAGTAAGTCTGTTGGATGGATATAAGCTTTTTCCGCTAAGGGAGTGTCTTTTCGCATAAGTACGCCCCATACATCAGTAGCTGGCAACTTTAAGTAGTCATATTTTTGTTTATTTGCTGGCTCAATAACGATACCAAAATCTAATAAACCACTATCTAATTTTGTTGTAATGTCATCAGCGTTGCCGCTATATAAATGAAATTTAATGTTAGGGTGATGGGCAACAACTTTTTTTATAGTTTGTGCAATGAACTGCATTGCCTCTGTTTCTCCAGCTCCAATATGAATTTCTCCACTAATAATTTCAGATTTTTGGTTAAAATTAGCTTCTGTTTTTTCTACTAAATCCACAATTTCTTTTGCTCGATCTAATAAAAACATACCTTCGTCTGTTAAAGTGATTTTTCGATTTCCTCGCACAAATAAAGTAGTTCCAAGCTCTTCTTCCAGGTTGTTTAACTGTCTTGATAATGTAGGTTGAGATAAATGCAATGCATTTGCAGCAGCAGATATATTCTCTTGCGTTGCTACCGCAATGAAGTAGCGTAATACACGTATGTCCAAAAAACTCTTCTCCTTCGTATGCCTATTTGTTATAGGAATGTATTCAATATAGGTATTTGTTATCTCAATAATACCATTTTATAATCACATTACCAAAAGCATTGATAAGAAGTGAAAGAGGAGTTGAAATGTTTTTTATGAAGAATTCAAAAAGTGTATTAATTTTTATATTAGCAGTAGGGGTTTTCGGTATTCTTAATACTGAAATGGGATATATTGGCTTGCTTCCGGCATTATCAGATCATTTTGATGTAAGTGTTTCGAAGGTAAGTTTAATGGTTAGTTTGTTCGCGCTCGCCATTGCCATTGCGGCTCCAACGCTTCCTTTAGTTTTTTCGGGTGTAAATCGAAAAACGGTTATGTTGTTCGTACTAGCAATCTTTATTATCGGCAACGTTATTTCAATTTTTACAACGAATTTTACAGTTGCTTTAGTTGCACGAGTAATTCCGGCTTTCTTTCATCCAGTGTACGTATCGATGGCTTTATCAGTAGCAGCAACTTCAGTTAGTGCAAAAGAAGCTCCAAAAGCAGTTGCTAAAGTGTTTATTGGGGTTTCAGCTGGTATGGTTTTAGGTGTACCGATTGTCAACTTTTTAGCAAATGTATTTACACTTGAAATATCATTAACATTTTTTGCACTTGTTAATATTTTTGCGTTTATTATGACAATCGTATTTATTCCCTCTATGCCTGTTCAGGAAAAGCTTTCTTATGGTTCGCAGCTTAAGATTTTAACGAAAGGTATCACATGGCTATCCATACTTGCTGTAACTTTTTTAAATGGAGCGGTATTTGGAATTTATAGTTATCTAACCGAATATTTAGATGTAGTTACGAAAATGTCGCCGTATATGATAAGTATCATGCTATTTGTTTATGGGTTAGCAAATATTATCGGGAATATTCTTGCAGGGAGATTACTGACAATAGCTCCTGTCCGTACGGTAATCATTTATCCCATTGCTCTAATGATATTATATTTTTCCTTTTTCTTTGTATCAGATCTTGCGATACCAACTGCAATTTTTATTGTAATTTGGGGTGTTTTTGGCGGGATTGGTGGTAATGTCAATCAATATTGGATGATGTCTTCAGCACCTAATTCACCAGATTTCGCTAATGGATTATTTTTAACTTCTTGTAATTTAGGGACTACAATTGGTACTGGGATCGCAGGGATAATTATTGCACAAATTGGAACGAAATATATTTTATTTGTAGGCATGTTTGCATTAGTATTAGGGTTTATTTGTATTCTGCTTCGAAATATGTTGTATAAATCTACAAATGCCTAAGTGCTATTTTGCGTTACATTACTAAGGAAAAGCGCATTTAATATAAAAGGGACTCTTAATTTTATAAGAGTTCTTTTTTGCAATCCCAATAAATTCTTCTCAATAATTGAAAATAAAATCAATCCGGATTATTATATTGTTATTGTAAATTTATTTTATTGAAGGAGGATACATAGATGAAAAGCTCAAAAGGCTCTATTGAATCAGAGATAAGCAAAGCAATTACTCACTGGGAAAAGGACTACCTAGGACGCGGGTCTATATCCGTTAAGACAGATATATTACGGGATATGATTATCGTAAATTTACAAGGTGTTTTAACGCCGGCTGAATATAGTGTTTGCGAAACAAAAGACGGTATGCTAACGATAAAGAAGAATCGTTCGGAGCTAGTTGAATCTGGAATTGATGATCTGAAAGAGATTATACTAGAATTAACTGGAGAGAAAGTGAAAAGCTTTCATACGGATATAAGCTCCCGTACAGGCGAACGAGTGATGATTTTTAAATTGCTTCATAATCTTGAGGAGAAATTTTAAAAATACCTTAAGGTTAGTGGAAGGATTAAGAAACCTACAAGTTTTGCACTTTATTAACAGGCTAATAATTAAAAACTTGAAGTTATTTAGGTATAATAAATCGTAATTCAAATAACTCTTAAAAAACGGATAAAGAAATTGACAAACTGCTAAATATGGTTTATCTTATAATTGTTTTAAAAAATTGATAGACGCTCATTTTAACAGCTTGCTATAATTAAGGCTTTAGCATTTTTTTAATATGTAATATTGACTACATGAAAAAGTTTCTTAATTAAAAGATAGCGTATAACA
>NZ_JBEUTW010000309.1:0-6124 GCF_040492675.1 Bacillus sp. AP50 | reverse complement strand
AAATTATTTTAATATAATTAATTAGATGGGGCATTATGAAGTGGTAGGATTTATATAAAACTAAATTCAAGTGATTCTGTTTGTTGATTACATAGGGAGTTATTGAATGAGATAGAGTCTATGGCGTTTAAGAAAATGTCTATATATAGTGGGTAAATCCTTATGGAATCTATACATTTTCTTTAGTGAAATAAAGTATGATTATAAAAATATAACCACCTTTTATTACTAGGTCATAAAAGGTGTTGACAATATAGAAATTCTATTGTTATGATTCATCATGTGGAAAGGTTGATAGAGAGTAAAAAGAGAAATGTTTTTCATTGATAATAAAAGCGAAAAATAAGTGACGATAGAGTGAGTATATTTTCCTTATAATAGATGCTTTTTGGATCATCTAGTAAAATCAATCTGGAAGCAAGAATTGATATATGTAAGTTGCGCAAGGCGCGGCATAAGAAAGGAGCAAAAGGATGAAGGAGCTTCATACGTTTGGGTGGTATGCAGCACGTGTATCACCACATTTGCCGAAAAAAGCATTTAAACCAGTGCCTACTCGTTTATTTGGTGGACTGGCTTATTTGCTTGTGGCATTGGCGGGGTTAATATCGATTGGTGTATTTGAATTGAATGTGTGGGCGAATCTAGGAATTGCGATTGTTCTTGGATTATGTTTTGCTTCACTTGGATTTTTAGGGCATGAAATTTTACATGGAACTGTTGTAAGAAAGGCATGGCTTCGTGACTTCTTAGGCGCGATTGCATTTATGCCATTATCAACAGGGCCAAAGCTTTGGAGAAAGTGGCATAATGCAACGCATCATGTTCATACACAGCATGAAGAGAATGATCCGGATGCATGGCCGACACTTGAGAAACTTAAGAAGAGTAAGTTTTTGAGTTGGGTATATCGTATGCCTTTACATGTACGTTCATTCTTTAGTTTTCTGTCACTAACAATTCAATTTACATTGCATTCGACTCGAATGTTCTTTCATTTTATAAAAGAGTTCAAGTCATCCAATCAAAAATCTGTATGGCTTCAACTTCTTTTGCCTTGGACAGTTTGGATTAGTTTATTGTTTATTATGGGACCTGGAAAATGGTTATTTGCATATGTCATTCCGTTGTTAATTGCTAACTTTATTGTAATGGCATATATTGCAACAAATCACCGCTTAAATCCAATTGTTCCAGTAAATGATCCGTTAGCAAACTGTTTGTCAGTAACAGTGCCGCGCTGGGTAGACGTTTTACATTTCAATTTCTCATATCATACAGAACATCATCTGTTTCCTGCTATGAGTTCTAAATACTATCCGTTAGTAAAAGAGAAGATTAAAGAAATGTGGCCGGAACGCTATCATGAGATGCCGATGACAAAAGCTTTGGCAGCGCTATGGAATACACCACGTGTGTATTATCAAGGAAGTGAATTAGTGGATCCGCATAGAGAGCATTTCTATGGTTCTTTAGGAAATGGACTAGATCCTCATAATATTTCATATCGTGAGGAACATATAGAGGAAGAAAAGAGTATTAAAAAAGTAAATCAGTAAAAATTAATATATTTTTGCAATGAAAAAGCAAGCCATCTCAGGCTTGCTTTTTCTTATAAAGAAACTTCCTTTTTGTTCTTTTTATGGAATTGGACGGAGTTAGTTTCTTTTCGTTGTAGTCGTTTTTCTAAGAGATTAACAAAATAAGTAAATAGAAGAACAAGTACGAGATAGTATACACCAACGATTATGTAAGTATCTAATTGTTGGAAGTTACCTGCTGCAATTGATAAACCTGATCCCCATAACTCGGACAGTCCTACGTAAGCGACAAGTGAAGAGTCTTTTAATCCGATAATAAATTGGTTTCCTAGAGGAGGAAGAGACAGACGAAATGCTTGTGGTAATATAATCCGGCGCATAGCTAAAGGGTAAGGCATACCTAAGGAGCGAGCGGCTTCCAATTGTCCCCGGTCGACGGATTGAATGGATCCTCGGAAAATTTCCGTAATATATGCACCGTTATGAATTGCTAAAGCGATTGCTCCTGCCCAAAAAGGGGAGAAAACAATGACAGATGTAATGCCAAAATAGAGAATTGCGATTTGAACGATTAAAGGTGTACCACGAATAATAGCAATATAGATATGAGCAATGCTATTTAAAACTTTGTTATTCGAGATCCGAAAGAAAGCAAATAATAATCCAATTAATGAACCGAGTACTAGGGAGGTTAATGTTAATTGTAATGTGACAATAGTAGCTTTTAAGAGTGTGGGATAGGTAGAGATAAAAATTTCAAACATGCGTTTCACCTCATATTGTATAGATTTTAGTAGAGAATGAAATGCCCCACATAAAATGAACATTTAATCAGTGGGGCACTGTTTATGAATCTTTTGAATGGCTAACTTACTTCGTTTTTTCCTCTTCACCGAGAATATTACGCCCGAACCATTTTTTACTGATCTTTTCATACGTACCATCTTTAATGATTTCATCTAACGCTTTATTTACTTTCTCAACCATTTCTTTATCATCTTTGCGAATAGCAATTCCCATTTCATCAAGATTTAATGGTTTTCCGGCTTCTTTTATATTTGATTTTCCTTCTTTTATCATACGTAGACCAACCATTTGATCCGTAATTACTGCGTCAACACGCCCAGGCTCTAAATCCATAAGAGCAGTAATATCGCTGTCATATTCAGTGATTTGATCTGTATATTTTGCAACAAGATTTTTAAAGGTACTAGCTTTTACAACACCAATTTTCTTACCTTTTAAATCTTCTGGAGAAGAGATAGCGTTATTCTTTTTAGCTACAAAAATTTGGGCGCCAGAGCGATAGTACGGATTTGAGAAACTAACAGCTTTTAAGCGCTCCTCTGTAATTGCCATACTACCCAGTATTACATCATATTTCTTCGCTTGAAGACCTTGAATCAGCGTTTCCCATGGGTTTGTAACTGGCGTAGCCTTCATGTTCATCTTTTTAGCAAGAGCTTCACCGATTTCTACATCAAAACCGACAAGTTTGCCGTCATTTTCTTTATAGTTAAAAGGTTTGTATAATCCACTCATCGCATAGCGAAATTCTTTTTCACCATTTGTTGAAGTAGTAGAGCTTTCTTTGCTACAAGCTCCTAGTATGAAAGATGTACATAGTGTAATGCTAGCAACAATGGTTAATAGTTTTCTTTTCATAAAACCCCTCCTATATATTGATCATACGGATGGTTTTTTAGTATGTTATTGAAATATTTTATTTGGATGATTAGTTGTGCACCGTATGAATGTATTCTTTTTCGTTCGAAACAAAAGTTACATTATAAAACGTTGCGTAAAAATTGTTTTGCCCGTTCATGTGATGGAGCTGAAAAGAATTGTGCTGGCGGAGCATCTTCTACAATCTTTCCATCATCCATAAAGATGACGCGATCAGCTACATCTCTTGCGAAATTCATTTCATGAGTAACAATAACCATTGTCATCCCTTCTTCAGCAAGTTCTTTCATAACTTGCAATACTTCTCCAACAAGTTCAGGGTCTAAAGCTGAGGTAGGCTCATCAAATAGCATAATCTTAGGGCTCATTGCAAGAGCTCGTGCAATGGCAATGCGCTGTTTTTGACCACCTGAAAGAAGATGAGGAGTTACATCTGCTTTATCTTGAAGGCCGACTTTTTGGAGAAGTTGAGTTCCAATATCCTTTGCATTTGCTTTCTCTAATTTTTTTACGTGAATAGGTGCTTCTATGATGTTTTCTAGTGAGGTCATATGAGGAAAGAGGTTAAAGTGCTGAAAAACCATACCGACATTTTCACGGACTTTATTTAAATTTGAATGCTTTGGATCAATTCGCTCACCTTGTAAGTGAATTTCGCCTTCATCGTACATTTCTAAAAAGTTAAGACAGCGAAGTAATGTACTTTTACCAGAACCACTGGCACCAATTAAAACAACAACTTCTTTTTCTTTTACTTCTAAATCAATTCCTTTTAACACATCAAGTGAACCGAATGATTTTACTAGATTTCGAACTTGAATCATACAAAACCCCCAGTTAAAAATATATTTTACAAATGTTGCCCCTTATTTCTGTTATTAGTCATAAATTGTCAGAATCCTTTATTTTTTTCGTGCAATTTGATATTCAAAGAAATAATTTTTTTAAAATCTCTATATCCTTCTATAATGAAAATATGGATAATAATATATAGGTAGTATTTATATTGCTTATAAAAAGGGGGAAAGGGAAGATGGAAAAAGAAAGGAAAACATTTTCTTTTGGATTACGTACACAACTTATGCTATTCACTACAGTTTTAGCTTTCATTACATATTCAACAAGTATCTTTTTTATTTACGTGATATACGATTATTTTCAAAGTTATGTAAGTCAAACTGTATATAATATTATCGTTATGTTATTAGGGGTAGTATGGTCTGGAATTTTAGCATATGGAGCAGCCGTATTTTTAATTAAACCGCTTCGCAAGTTAGAGGAAGCGGCAAGAAAAGCAGCTGAGGGTGATATTCGTGAAGATGTTCCATTACCGAAGACAGATGATGAAATTAAATCTTTAAGTGTTGCATTTAATATGATGTTAGGAAACTTAAGGGGCATGGTAAAAAATATTGATACAACATTTTCGTATACAAATAATCAAGTACAGCAGATTAGAAAACAAACAGGCGAAGCAACGAGACAAGCGCAAGGTGTATCTGAGACACTTGCAGAAATTTCTTCAGGCGCTGAGCAATCAGCGGCATCAATTCAAGCAATTGTTTCTGCTGTTGATACAACGACTTCTATTGCAAGTGAAGTAGAAGAAAAAGCGAAGCAGTCTGATACATTGTCTTCAGAAATGGTTGAAGCTTTAGGGCATAGTACTCGTGTCTTTACGTCTTTAATTCAAGGTATTCAAACATTGGCAAAAGAAAATGAAGATTCAATGCAAAATGTACAGAAGTTAGAAGAACGAATGAAACAAGTAGAACATATTGTGTCTGTTGTGAGTGCGATTGCTAGCCAAACGAATTTATTAGCACTAAATGCTTCTATTGAGGCAGCTCGCGCAGGAGAGCATGGAAGAGGCTTTGCGGTTGTTGCGGAAGAAGTACGTAAACTTGCTGATGAAAGTGATCATTCTGCAAGAAACATATCGCAGTTATTACGGAATATGCAAGATGAAGTACAACAAGTTGCAATGAAAATGACAGAACAAGTGAAAATAGCTAAAGAAGAGGCGAAACGTGGGGAAGCTACGGAATTAATTTTAAAAGAAATGTCATCAAGTGTTATGGAAGTAGCCGATGCAACTCAGCAAATTAGTAGTTATATGAATGAACAAGTGAGCCACATTCATCAAACAGGAGCACAAACAAAAGCTGTAGCAGCAATTGCTGAAGAAACGTCAGCTGGTTCGCAAGAAGTGGCGCGTGTGACGCTACAACAGTCTAAAAATATGATAGTAATCGATCAATTATTAAAGGATTTAGAGAAACAAGCAACTGATTTGAAACAAACAATTGAACGATTTTCAATGTAAAAGGAAGAACAGAATGCTGTTCTTCTCTTTTTTATTTAGCTTGATTTAATATTTACAGTTAAACTATGAACGTTTCCGCAACATTCTTTTCTGTCCCTTTCGGATGAAAATTATAGCGAGCTATAATATTAAAAGGGGTGTCTTTTATGAAAAAAGAAAAAAGACAACGGTTAATTAAACAATTTGTAAAGGAGTATGAAATAGATAAGCAAGAAAGATTAGTAGAATTGTTAGCAAAAAAAGATGTATTAGTAACACAAGCTACGGTTTCTCGCGATATTCGTGAGTTAAACTTAACGAAGGTACCTTCTCAAGAAGGATTAATGATATATAAAGTTTTCTCAGAAGAGCATGTACAAACTGATATAAAGTTAAAGAAAAAATTACGAGAAGTTGTTGTGAAAATTGATTGTGTAGATCAATTAATGGTTATTAAAACATTACCTGGTAATGCACATGTTATTGGTGTTTTATTTGATGAGTTAGATTGGAAAGAAAAAATAGGATGTATATGTGGAAATGATACATGCCTTATAATTTCACAGTCGAAATCAGATAGGGAGATTATAGA